>DFGY01000062.1:27695-93338 GCA_002372505.1 Firmicutes bacterium UBA3738 | reverse complement strand
ACACGGTAAATGTCAGCTTTACTCATTGCCTGTTCTATCTACTAAGGTGTGACACGAATGTACCGCAATGGCAATTCAACCTGCATAAAACGAATGCTGCGAATGAGGAGCTGGCTGGCAGTCTCATAGTACGGACACGAAGTCCAAGAAAGGGAACCGCCATACCGATACTCCATCATTCTAACAGCTTAAGCAACAAGACGGCGAAGAACCCATCTGGCTGATGGGTTTTCAACCATAAATACATTGTAGTAGAAAGGAATGAAAAAATGAAAAGATATAGAATTGTGACAATTCTCTTTGCCATATGTTTAAGTTATATGTTTGTTCTTTCGCCTGCTTCTGCTGCTAACAAGCAGGATAATGGTGTGCAAAAGCCCCCCAGTGGTCTGCATGCGAAGCGCGTAAGTGAGAGTAGCATCAAAGTCTCATGGAAAAAAGACAAGACCGCGAAGAGATACATCGTATACAGGTATTTTCATACCAAGAAGAAGGCAGTAAAGATAGCTACAACAAAGAAGAACTACTATCTGGATAAAAAGCTAAAGAAACATAAGATTCACCATTATGTAGTCAGAAGCGAAGGAAAGTATGGAAGAAGTGAGCTGAGCTATTCGGTTTGCTGTATAAACTGGAAGAACAATAACAGGAAAATAACAAATCCCAAAAGAGTGTATGTGGATCAAGATGAGGTACAAGTGAGCTTGTTCAGCAATCCAAAGTATAGACCAAGTTATTCTCGTGTAGAGGCGGATAATCAAATATACGCGAAGGTATATCCCGAAAAGAAGGGAAAGAGACCATTCAATAAAAAAGTACGCTGGTTCACTACCAACAAGAAAATTGCAGTTGTAAAGAAGGACGGAACAGTAATACCGATAGATTCGGGAAAATGTTACGTATATGCCAAAGCCCAGAACGGGGTGAACAGCAAGAAAATCGAAGTGCAGGTAGACGATTACGCATTGGTGGATGAATTTGCAAGACCACCGGAGTAGCGTTTCACGGGGACAGGTTTACTGTTTCGCGAAATGATTTCAAGTGACAGAGTTTGTTATATTTCTACAATAGGGAATATAAGTATTAAAAAGGGGGTGAGTAGAATGAAAAAACAAGTTATTATCAAACCTTTTTTTATCATTTTATTCATATCATTCGTAGCAATATTTGCGCCAAACGGCTATGCTGTAGATGCGCCCAAAGCTGGTATGCAAAAGGCACCTAGTGGTCTGCATGCGAAGCGTATAAGCGAGAGCTGTATCAAAGTCTCGTGGAAAAAAGACAAGACTGCGATGAGATACATAGTATATAGGTATAGTCATACAAAGAAGAAAGCAGTAAAGATAGCTACAACAAAGAAGAACTACTATCTAGATAAAAAGCTAAAGAAGCATAAGGTTCACCATTATGTAGTCAGAAGCGAAGGAAAGTATGGAAGAAGTGAGCTGAGCTATTCGGTTTGCTGTATAAACTGGAAGAACAATAACAGGAAAATAACAAATCCCAAAAGAGTGTATGTGGATCAAGATGAGGTGCAAGTGGACTTGTTCTGCAATCCAAAGTATAGACCAAGTAGTTTTCGTGTAGAGGCGGATAATCAAATATACGCGAAGGTATATCCCGAAAAGAAGGGGAAGAGACCATTCAACAAAAAAGTACGATGGTTCACTACCAACAAGAAAATTGCAGTTGTAAAGAAGGACGGAACAGTAATACCGATAGATTCAGGCAAATGTTACGTATATGCCAAAGCTCAGAACGGAGTGAACAGCAAGAAAATCGAAGTACAGGTAGACGACTATGCATTGGTGGATGAATTTGCAAGACCACCGGAGAAGGAATTGCAAAATCCAACGATAGAGACGATGGCAGTCATACTTATGGAACAAAACAGGGAGCACCTGTGCAAGGTCGTATCCTTTATCGCAAAGCAACAAGAGTACTATTCTATTAGTATGGACTACGATGGCAACTATAAAATGTTTGTTGAAAGGTATATACCTGAAGACGTCAAGAAAAGCATAGAAGCATTGGCAAAAATGCCATATGAATTGATAATAAGTGGAGAGAGAGGGAACGTACACATTACTTATGGAATAATAAGAGAGGATTACGGAACGGAAAAAATAAACAGACGGATAGCTTATGATACGTATGTCGAGGTTGAAGTTCAGATAATAAAGAACGAATATATTGAACTCACATATGGAGGAGGCATGGGGATGGATAGCACTATAGCTCCGCTCTGGGGCTTCCGAAGTGAAGTGTACACAGGCCCAATAGAAGGGAGGTACGTGTCTTACTAATTCACGGGGACAGGTTTACTGTTTCGCGAAATGAGTTCAAGCTTTCTGGCGCGGGATAATTTCTTTATCTCGCGCTCCCTTTGTTGTGCGGCGATTTTATCCGTGAAGGTCTCATGGTAAACCAGGCGCACAGGAAGGCGTGAGCGAGTATACTTGGCGCCCTTGCCACTGTTATGCGTTGCAATCCGCGCATTAAGATCCGTAGTCCATCCGGTGTAGAGAGAGCCGTCGCTACACTCGAGAATATATACATAATGAAAAGTTTTTTCTGAATCGTTAGCCATGTGAATATTATAGCATAAACGAGGAAATTCGATATCTAATATCAAATCTGCTTCATTGACTTTTCCGGATGTGTTGGAGTAAAATAAAAGTCCTGAAACATGGATGCGCATCGACTTGCTTCGGGATGTTATTAGCAGAGAGGAATTATTATAATATGGAAAAGAAATGTCTATTTGCCGATTTTGTAAAGGGCAAAGATGGAAAACTGAATATACTGCTATCGGCATTCTTTCTGGCGGCCGTAATCATGGGCGCATATGTTGCGATAGGCAACATGGAGTTTGACGCAGCCTACGCCAAGGCTAAATATGCCGGAGCTCACAAGGCAACGGCAAGCATCACGAGGATAAATCAGCAGCCATGGCTGGTTAAATCCGACGGCCGGGCTTTGGCCATCGTCAAAGACAAGGAAACTGGTGATCTGGTGGAGTTGGGCCTTAGAATCAAATACTGCGACTCAATCAAAATGCAGCAGGACGCCACTGTAAAGAACATTGTCACCGTTGAAAGAGCACCAATGGCAGCCTACAGACAGTCCGAAGTCCTGACGGCACCGCAAGCCGTAGAGAAAATCGACAAGATGAATCAGGCGGCGGATAGAGCGGCAGAAGAAGCAGTGGAAGAAGAAACGGCATCGGAGGAAGCTCAGACTGCAGCTGAAAACGAATCCTCGCCGAGCAGCGATACGGCAGACGCGGTCAGTCCTGCCGAGGAGGCACCGATTACTGTTTCGATTAATCAGGTAGTCGAAGAAGACAAGACCGTAAAGCGCAAGGTTAAAATTATCGAGACCGACGAGCTGGTAAGAGGCGAGCAGAAGGTCACCGAAGCAGGAAGGGACGGCACCAAGCACGTAGTAAAAGACGTGGTCATGGAGAACGGCGAGTACGCTGGCAGCAAGGTCCTGGATCAGGAAGTAACCGACGAGGCCGTAACCAAGGTCATATATGAAGGCACAAAGCTGAGCACCCGTGACAAGGGCGAGCTCCTTGTGCAGTACGCAACAAGATTCCTCGGCACGAAGTACGTCTGGGGCGGCACAGACCTTAGAGAAGGCACTGACTGCTCAGGCTACACCATGCGCCTTTACGAAAAGGTAGGCATCACCATTCCCCGCACATCCTACTCCCAGGAAAACATAGGCGAGGAAGTGGAATACGAAGATGCGCAGCCCGGCGACCTGGTCCTTTATCCGGGCCACGTGGGAATTTATATGGGCGACAACAAGATGATTCATGCCACAGACAACTTCGTCAAAATCACCGACGACTGCAGATACCGCAAGGTTCTCTGCATCAGAAGGATCTTCACCGACGAAGATAACGTGACTCAGGAGACCTTCGACGAGCTCTTTAAAGAAGAATATAACGAAGGCGCCGAAGAAATCGCAAAAGAAAAACTCGCCGAGCTTAAGTACGAAACTATGACAGACGAGTTCATTTCTAAATATTTAAATTCGGACTCCGGCTCGGACAGCAATCAATCGGGCGACAGCCAAACGAGCGATAACGAGCCCGATCAAAACAGTTCCGACAACTAAACGGACAACTGTTTCTCCAAAATATAGCGGTTCTTAATACAGTTTTCCGCGCAGAAATCCACATGAGACACCATGGCTTCCCTGGCTAGTTCGGGGAAGCCCATTTTTATTGCGTTGACTACGGCCTTGTGCTGGACGTAGAGCATATGCAGGTCTTCCCTTCTGGGTGCACCCTTCATAAATTCGCAGGTTCTGATGGACAGGTACTGGAGCTGCTTGCTCAGTGAATCGTAAATCTCGTAAAGATGCCTGTTGTCCGTGAACCTTACGATGGCTCTGTGGAATGAAATGTCCGTCTCGCTGAGCTCAATGGTGGCTCCGCCGTCTATATATTTCTGGGACAGATTGTGAAAGTCCTCAAGGTGATTCTCCAGTGACTGGATGTCCACCTCCCAGTTTCGCTGAGCGCATAGGTAAGCCGCCGTGCTTTCAATGGATTTGCGCACGGTGAAAAGATCGGCCACTTCCTTGTCGTCAATGTCGAAGACTGCGTAGGTCTTGTACTTGGTGCCGGACTTTGAACTGATTACAAGTCCCATTTCCTCCAGCTCTTCAATGGCCTCGCGGACAGGCGTTGCCGATACGTCCAGGCCTTCGGCTATGGAATTAATACGCAGCTTGGTCCCCGGTGGGAGCTGCATAGACAATATTTGTGATTCGAGAATCTGGTAGACAATATCCGTCAGCTTCGCAAAAGGATTATCCTTTTGTGCACTCTTCACCAGCTTCGGTGTGAGAGTAGTGGTTTTGTTGCTTGCCATGGCTTTTTCCTTCCCAATATCTACATCTGAAAATAGTTTACCATTTTTCCAGCAAGGCTTCAATGAGCTTTGGTATTTCCAAAAGGGGGAGCTGGCTGAAATAAAAATTCATATGCTGCACGCCTTTTTCCTCCCTCAGAGGCACGGCCAGAAGTCCCAGCTCTTCCGCCTCCTTTTGTAATGTTACCCCGCTTTTGCGGGTTTTAACCTTCAGGATAATGTTTATGCCGGAGTGAGTGTTTACGGTCTCTACTCTCTGCGCCCCGGAAAAGGCGGCGATGACCGCCTGCAGCTTCTGCCCGTTTAAGCGACGCAGCTTCTTTATGCCCGTCTGGTAGGAGCCCTGCTCCATGAAGAGACCCAGAGCCAGCTGCTCCGTCTTGGAACAGGTCTGGGTGTACTGGCCGGCTATGGTGCGGAATGTGCCCTGCAGTGCTGCCGGCATGACCATGTAGCTGATCTTAATCGCCGAGAAGAGGGTGGAAGAAAAGGAGCCCAGGTATATGACTCTGTCTTTTGCGTCCAGCCCCTGAAGAGCGGGAATAGGCTTGCCTATGTATCTCAGCTCGCTGTCGTAGTCGTCTTCGATTATGTAGCTGTCGTTCTTCGTTGCCCATTCCAACAGCTCGTATCTGCGGCGTATAGGCATGACGGCGCCGGTGGGGAATTGATTGGAAGGGCTGGTGTAGACGGCGCTTCTGATGTTCCCCGGCAGGCGCTCAATGTCTATGCCGTCAGCCCGTACGGGAATGTGGGAAAGAGCAAAGCCCCGGTTTGCAAAGCTGGTAATTACCGGCTGGTAGCCCGGCTCCTCCACGGATACGTGATCGATTTTAAGCTGCCTGAGCATGGTGGCAAGAATAGATGTAATCTGCTGAGTACCGGCGGCAATGAGGACGCTGTCCGGGTTGCATCTGACTCCGCGGGAGGAGTAAAGGTATCTGGACACCTCGTAGCGCAGCAGCTCTTCCCCTTGAGGATCCCCCTCGAAGAGCAGATTGCTCTGGTAGTCCGTCAGCACCCGGGAGACGCACTTCTTCCACTTGGCAAAGTCGAAGGTGGAAAGGTCAAAGACCATATCCGGTTCCTCAATGGCAGGCGCCTCAAGGCTTGCGGGAATGGTGTCCACATCGGCTCCCCGACCATCCTCCCGGGACCGGGGCTGGTATATGTCCCTGACGAAATATCCGGAGCGGGGCCTGCTGGCTATGTAGCCCTCAACCTCCAGCTGGGCGTAGGCCTGCTCCGCCGTGGTAATGCTAATGGATAGGGACTCTGACAGATTTCTTAAAGAAGGGAGTTTTTCTCCGTATACAGTCTCTCCGGACAGTATGGCGTCCTTGATATATTCAAAGAGCTGTAAATACAGCGGTGCGCCACTTTCTTTATCGAAATCAGGCATTATTGCTTTCATTGCTGTTCTCCATCTGTATATATAAAAATAATATAAATTGTGTATTTTAATAATAACACATGAGGCGTAGAATGTACACAGCCCGGGAAAGGGCGGTGAATAAAGAAAGGTACAAAGGTACAGACAATGAGAAAAGCAGATAAGAGAATAAACAAACTTGTAATAACGGCCCTCATGAGCAGCTTGATAATGCTCATGACCTTCATCATAAGAATCCCCGTGCCGGCCACCCAAGGTTACATTCACCTGGGAGACTGCATGATATTCCTGGCGGTACTGGTGCTTGGTTGGAGATACGGCGCCCTGGCTGCAGCTATCGGCTCGGCTTTAGCAGACCTAATGGGCGGATATGCCATATACGCTCCCGTCACATTCCTGGCCAAGGGCCTTATGGCGGCGTCGGTTGGACTCTTCATAGAGTGGGCCATGAAGAAGGAATTTAAAGGAGCCGGCTTTGCGGCTATGGAGGCTGTAGGCATGGTAATAGGCGGCGTACTAATGGTAGCCGGTTACTACTTTGCAGAGAGCCTTATGTACGGCAGCTTCATAGTGCCTCTTGCAGGAGTGCCCATGAACATTTTACAGTTCACAGTGGGAATAGCCATTGCCGTGGCCATAGCTCACGCATTGGAAAAGACTCCCGTGGCAAAGGTTTGCGAGTACAATCTCAGACTAGTCTGCGCAGGTCGTAGTCGCTCAAAAGATAGGCCGCTGCGAGAACTTCAGTCTTAAGTCTATGGAATAAGTATTTACCGAGGAAGGCACTGCGTGCCTCCTTTTCTTTTAGATCCGCTGCAATGACGCAGGTGAGAATGTCCTGGGAGAAGCGATTCCTCATGGCTGCCACCAGCTGGTTGGCAGAGGACTTGGGCATCATGCGGCCGATGGGCAGCAGCTTTTCCACCTGGCGCTCCCTGGCGGCGACGGCGGTCTTCACCTTGGCTGCAAGGGCATCGTTCAGTGCGTCTGCAGTGTAGGTCTTTAGATAATCCAGCTGGAATATTCTAGCCGCAGCATCGGCTCTGCCTAGCAGTCTTTTGGGTATGGCGCCTTTCTCGAAGGTATAGTAATGGCCATCCAGCTTTCCGAAGGCCTTCATGGCGTCAAAGTGGCCCAGTATAATGTTGCGCTTGTTGGTGTCCGGGTCAAAGCACAGGAAATTCCCCAGCTCCCAGGGGCTGGTTATGTAGGTGAAACTATTAAGCTTACTCTTTGCCCGCTCAAGGCTTTCTTCCTTTACGATTCCTATGGCCTCCATGTTTACGGCTACCATGTCCGTTGCGCCTTTTTCCATGGCCATATCTATTGGCAGGTTATCGGCGTAGCCTCCGTCCACCAGGCGCATGCCGTCTATCTTCATGTACCGGGCGGCGGGAAAGCAGGATGCACTGGACAGAATGTAGCGATGAAGCTTTTCCCTCGGGATATCTTCCTTGAACAGATAGTGTCCCTTGAACTTAGGCAGCTGTGCCGTCACCAGTCCGAACTCCACAGGGGAAGAGTAGAAGACATCCAGATCCAGATACTTTTCTATTATTCCCAGGAGACCATCTGAGCCGGCTCCGCCCTGGGTAACTGTGTATTTTGCGTAGCTTAAGGCCTCGGCAACAGGCATTCCCATGAAGCCCCGGGTGTTTCTCACAATCTCCGTCTTCGCCTCGTTATAGCGGCTTTCGTTATCCAGGTCGAAGATCATGTTTGTCTCAACGTCCTTCCACAGCTCACGCACCGTGTCGAAGGCATCGGTAACAACCATAGACGCATTTATGGCGCCTACGGAGGTTCCTGTCACTATATCTATATCCATTCCCAGCTCTCGCATGGCCTGCCAGACGCCGATCTGATAGGCGCCCCGGCTGCCGCCGCCGCTGAGCACAAGTGCGCGTTTCATAATTACCGTCCTTATATTCATCCATCCTTATATCTACAATAATAGCGTAAAATGTCCAAAAATCAACCTGTGAATTTGTTGTCAATATGCAGTCTGTATGATAAAGTAGATGTAATAATAGTAAGTTAGATTATGAGTTGGGGAGGACAGAATGAAAAGTAGCATATTAAAAAGAACCCTTGCCCTGTCCCTGGCGGTAATTGTAGCCACATGGTCTGCGCCGGTTTCATCCCTCGCAGCCGAGGAAAATGCCACAGGGATTAATTTTGATGAGAGGGAAATGCTGGTAGTCTTTGATGAAGGCGTTTCCAACAAGAAAATTGACAAAATACTGGATCGCAATGACGCATCCTTAGATGATGTGGCCAAAGTGGGAGACGAAAAGATTGCCCTGGCCACAGTAGAAGGGGGCGAGTCTCTTGATCAGGCAATGAGCAAGGTAGAAGGAGAGAAGAAGGTACTCTATGCCCAGCCCAACTTCGTATATAAAGTGAAGGCCAACGATCCTTATCTTTCGGATAAGACGGCGAAAAGATATCAGTACCACATGGATATGATTAATGTACGTCAGGCCTGGGCGGAGGTTGAGTCTGCAAAGAAGCAGACGACCAAGGTTGCCGTCCTGGACACCGGCGTAGACACCCATCACGAGGATCTGCAGGCTAACGTGAGCCATTACAAGCGCTCCGTGGCCGGCAAGATAACAGATGGAGATGAAGATACAGGCAGTCACGGCACCCACGTTACGGGAATAATCGGAGCCACCTACGGCAACGGTAAAGGTGGAGCCGGCGTTGCCAGCGGCACCAAGAACGATCTGTGCGACATTATGGTTGTGGCCAACAGTGAAGATGGATACACCATGACCACCTACAATCTCATTACAGCCATGAACTACGCCGTTAAGAACGGAGCCAAGGTAATAAACATGAGCTACGGTGCCGACGTAAGGGACCGCATCAACAATTCCATTATCAAGCAGGCATATTACGACAAGGGCGTCGTATTCGTAGCAGCCTCAGGTAACGATGACTGGGACGAGTACTCAGACCCATCGGATATAAAAGAGGTAATAAGCGTCTGCAATATCAACCAGGAAGGCTACAGAGAAGGATATACAAACTACGGTTGGGCCAAAGATATTTCCGCACCGGGGACAAATATTACAAGCACAATCCCCAATAACTTTTACGCCAAAATGACAGGTACGTCCATGGCGTCACCCGTCGTTGCCGGAGTATGCGCCCTTATGCTTGATGTAAATCCGGATCTTACACCTGCTCAGGTGAGGAATATAATCTGCGCCACAGCGGTAAAGACCCCTAAAGGCGCCAGTGCAAATTATTACGAAAACAACGAACTGGGCTACGGCATGATTGATGCTCTGGCGGCCGTCAAGGCAGCAAAGATGGCGCCTACGAGTGCAGTGGACAGAATTGAAATAAAGAAGGATAAGGCAAAGCCCATAGTAGAAGTCGAAGTAGAGAATACGGACAACACCCTTTACGGCGGAGACGTTAAATACTACGACGAAGGCGTAGGTCTTGAGACCCTTATTCTTCCCGCCAACAGCAACGCCAAGGTAACATGGACCAGCGACGACCCTTCCATAGCAACAGTCTCCGACAAAGGCATCGTCCAGGGCAGAAAGCCAGGCAGTACGACTATCAGAGTCACAGCCGGAGGCAAGACCGATTCCTGTGAGGTCCAGGTAAGACAGAGCGTGGACCCCCAGAGCATCACAATAGACCTTGATGAAAAGGACAGAACCATATTCTTGGGAGAGACCTCATCCAAGCTCATGAGCGCAGTAAGGCTGGAGCCTAACAGGACCGTAACCAACACGGAGGTGTACTGGAGCAGCTCAGACTGGAACGTTGTAACCGTAGACGACCAGGGATTCATGACAGCCAGAGGTATCGGCACGGCTACAGTTTCCGCCCGCACATACAACGGCAAAGAAGCGAAGGTGCAGATCACTGTAATTAGGCCCCCTGCAAAAATTGAGATCACCAAGTGGAGCACATGGCTGCGCGTGGGAGAGACATATAACTATGCAGCCAGTGTCAAAGATTCCACAGGAAAGGTTATGCCGGACTACAAGGTGAAGTGGGAGTCAGGCAACCGGGAGCTGGCAAGCGTGGACAAGAACGGAAAGGTCAAAGCCAAGAAGGCCGGCGGCGTATACATCTTCGCAATGGTCAGCTGGGATTCTGAAGAAGGCGGCAGCATTACCACCTACAAGAAAAAGCTGGTTATCACCAAGAAGAATTACAAAGGCAAAGGTGACTACGGACTCAAGGTCAAGAAAAAGACCAGGAAGACTGTGACCCTTAAGTGGAAGAAGATTCCCAAGACCAAAGGCTACGACATACTAAGAGCCACAAAGAAAAAGGGAAAATACAAAGTAGTCAAAACGGTAAAGGCTAACAAGGCCCTTTACAAAGACAAGAAAGTAAAGAAGGGCAAGACTTATTACTACAAGGTCAGAGCCAGATACGTGCGCAATGGAAAGGCGGGCAAGTACGGCTTCTCCAACGTAGTTAAAGTAAAGGTCCCAAAGGCAAAGAAGAAATAGGAGAGGAGGGATAAAATGAAAAAGATAATTTCAATTGTACTTGCGGCATGTCTTGTTTGTTCCCTCACTCCCGCTTTCGGAGCTGAGGCTCATGCCTCCGGGGGAATGAGAATAGCCAATACCAAGGCTATGCCTACAAATGACTCCCTGAAGGAGGACAAGGGGTTCGTGATGGAATTCCTGGACGAAGCCTACGAGGAATATGTGAAGGACAAGTCTTTCTACTGCGCTGATGTGTGGAAGGAAATTCAGGATTCATATAATAGATCCCAAAAAATGATAGAGTCGGCGAAGACTCCTCAGGAGCTGTTTACCACCGATGGAATCTTCGTAAATCTGTCTCCGAAAATCGAAGAGGAAATCAACCTCATGGCCAGACTGGGCTCCTTGATAAAGCATTACGCTAAGAGCAAAAGCGACCTTAAAGTAATGAAGAGGGATCTGGGCAAGGAGATTAAGACTTACAAATCACTGCTTAACAGAAAGGACTTTAACGATTTTTACTGGGGTAAAATTCAGAATTTAATTTACGAGGCCAACAAGGCTCTCAAGGAAATAAAGACATTCAGAGACTACATGATTCTGGCTGAGGAGATTTATTCCAAGCTGGCTCAGGCTGTATCCGCAACCGTCCCGGATTGGTTCGAGGAAATAAAATTTTCCTTCGGCGAAGATGAAGAAAGCATTCTCATTCCTCTCATTCCCGAAGAAGATGAAGAGGGCTGGATATTGGTGGAAGCAGAAGGTGAGCCCATTTACAATAAAGACCAGGTCGAAATGGCACGCCTAGAGGTAATTGATAGACTCAATATCTACGTGGACAAGCAGCTGGATATGGTGGGGAGCAAGGCTAACAAGGATAAGCTGAAAAAGAATATCCAAAAATTCAAGACAGTCACTCTTGATAAGATAGAAGATGTGGATGCAATATACAGGGCGGGAGACAAGCAGCTGGCCGCCCTCATAAAGAAGACAGGCGTCAGCTGCCCGGATATGACCATGGACGACTTCCTCAAGGTTGCGAAGGAGTACAATGCCCTTACCAGTGGCTACAGCCAGTACAATTATTCCGCAGCTAAATGGACTCTGGTGGAATCATATTTCCAGACGGCAAAGAGCATAATACAAAGTGCCACCAAGAAGTACGAAGTGTACGGCGTCATTGCCGAGCTCAAGAAAAATCTTAAAACCGTGCCCAAGGCCAAGAAGGAATTTAACGACCTTAAGAAGAGCACGACGAAGAAGCTGAAGTCCTACACAAAAAAGAAAAACAAGAAAAAATATTCCCAGGGCAAGGTAAAGACCGTAATTAAAAAAGGCGTCGCCGCAATGAACAAGGTTGAAAAGTACGATGTGGAAGAACTCCAGCTAACGGCGGAAAGCTACATCGCCAAGGCAGATAGATGCATAAAGAAATTCCTGGTTAAGACAAAGCAAAGAGGAAAGGGCTCTATTACAAAGTCAACCAAAGTCAAGTACGGCAAGAAGTTCGTTGTAAATATCACTCCCAAGGCCGGATACAAAATCAAGAGCGTGAAAATCGACGGCAAGAAAAAGAAGCTAAAAAATAAGTATGTCTTTAAGAAGGTTACTAAAAGACATACTGTAAGAGTTGTATTCGGTAAATAAATTTACTCGGCGAGAGCCTGACGGAGAGCCATAGTAAACTGGTCTGCGCACGATGTGTCCTTGTGACCGCAGGTGTTGCCGGCCAGTTTTTCTATTACTTCATCAACCTGCATTCCCTCTGCAAGAATGCTGATGGCCTTCAGATTTCCGTCGCAGCCTCCTGTGAATTCTATATTTTTGACTGCTCCGTCCTCAATTTCGAAGTCAATCTTTCTGGAACAAACGCCAGATGGAATAAATGTATGTTTCATAATTTGCTCTCTGTTTGTAAGCTCTATTTGTATTCGAATTTTACCGTGCTATCGATTAACTGTACCCAGGTGTTACCCGGCGTCATCTTGAATTCCTTTCCGTCTCCGTCGGAGAATATAGTCGGTGAGTCAAGATCCTTGCGGGACCACTTGCCCTTTACAACCTTACCCTGTGTGAACATGGTGGCCTTGCCGCCCTTGGTCATGTCGATGTTGAGACGCTGCTCGTCGTAGGTCTTGAAGGGGACTTCCTGAACCAGGATGTTGGCGCAGGTAATGGCCTTCTGGTTGTTGTAGTCTATCATGGTCTCGTCGTTTACATACTTGGTGTAGAGCTTTGTCTCCGGGTCGTACTTGAATGTGTTGTATGTAAAGTCTGCGTAGTTAACTGTGATGTTGGTTGCGTCCTTCATGTCCTTGCCTTCGGGAGCCGCATCCTTTTCCAGCCACTGGAATGTTCTCAGCTCCTGAGGCTTGTAGAATCCTCTCTTCTTCATTCTCTTTACAATGAGGTCGCCACTGGAGAAGAAGTTGCCTTCCGGTGGTCTGTCCTCGTGGTGGAATATATCGAAGTGTCCGGCTGTGGAAAGTCTGTCGATTGTGTGGAACAGTTTCTTGGCCTGAGGGCTCTTGCCGTTGTGAACCAGGACTGCCTTGTACTCTCTGGCGATGTTGATGATGTAAGGTCTGATGCTCCTTATTTCACCAACCAGTCCGGGCTGCTGTGAGTAGTAGATGGGCTCGTATCTGCTGCCGCCGCCTTCTATGGGTACTTCGTACATAATGTCAGCCTGGGACAGTCCCGACTGTGGACGGGCAGCTGCGTTATCGTTACCCGTGGATACTATGAAGGGTCTTGTGAGCTCGTCTCCTGTGAGCTTGAGGCCTGTCAGGGGATTGATGTCGCTCTTGACCACTTCCTTTTCTACTTTCTTTGCAGGTTCCTCTTTTTTGTCGCCGGAATTTGATGCCAGGACATAAACAAGTACACCTGCGGCTATTATTATAGCTATAACTAAAACTATGACTGCTACATTGGATTTGCTAGATTTGCGTTTCATTGATACCTCCGGTGAAAATTATAAAGTATTTTTCCTCGGACATTGTATCACAATTATTAATCGTTGCCTATAATTTTCTGAAGCACCTGATTGGCAACGTTGCCGGCTACTTCCGCACCGCGTCCGCCGTTCTCAACCAGGCAGACGAAGGCGTAGGGATAGTCTTCATTCTTGATGAAGCCTACGAACCAGGCGTGAGGAGACTTGTCGTCCCCCAGCTCGGCTGTACCGGACTTGGCGTAGAGTTTTAGATCCGGGAAGTTGTATGACCCGTAGTTGTTCTCAACGTTAAGACGCATGTAGCGGGCCAGAGTCTTCGCCGTGTCGGCGTTAATAAGCTCATCCGTCATCTGAGTGTCGCCTACGCTGCCGGGAAGGCCGCTAGGCAGCTTCATCTTGGACAGAATTCTCGGAATGGGCGCCTCACCGTGATTTGCGATAGCTCCCATGTAGACCATCATGGAGCAGGGGTTCACCAGGTCGTGGTACTGACCGATGCCTGCCCATGCCAGGCTGACGCCGCCGCTGGTAAATTCTATGGAGCTGGGCAGAGTCATTATTCCGTCAATGGAATACCTGCCCAGAAGACCTGCTCTCTGTGTGTATTCCTCCATCTTTTTCTGGCCTACTTCCGAGGCCAGCTTGCCGAAGGCGCAGTTGCAGGACACCTCCAGTGCCTTCTGTATATCCACAGTTCCGTGAGGATAAGCGCACTTAACCCGGTCAACCTTGGCCTTGCCGTACTGCTCGAAGCCCTTGCAGGTGTAGGTGAAGTCTTCGTAATCATCCATGGTGTCAATGGCCGCCGTGGCGGTAATGAGCTTGAATGTGGAGCCGGGCACCGTGCGGTTGCTGATGAATTTGTTTATGTAGATCCCCGAGTCGTCGTCGGAGCTGACCTCCGGCGGATTGTTGGGATCGTAATTAGGCGAGCTGACCATGCAGATGATCTCGCCGGTCTTGTAATTGTATACGCCAACAGTGCCGTCCCTTCCATCCAGAGCCTGGTTGGCTGTGCGGCACACGTCTGCATCAATGGTAAGGTAAAGCTCACGGCTCTTGTCGTTGGTGGTGTAGGTGCCGTCGATAAAGTTATAGCCTACCAGCTTGTCGGCAAAGACAATGTTGGCACCGGTGGCAATGTTTCCGACCTTATCTCCCACCACATGAACTGTGGCGCGGCGTATTCCCTCCGTGTCGTTATATACCTTCTTGCCCTCGGAATTGTTCTTCACCAGGAGCTTGCCGTTGCGATCGTAGATTACTCCCTTGGCAATGTAGCCGTTATTGTAAATGTGCTTGTTGGCCGGGTAGCTGACCCAGTCGCCGCCATACTCTACGAGTCTGGTCACGTAGTAGCCGATACCTCCGAGGAGCACGAGGACGAGGGCCAGGCACAGTATTGCTCTTCTCTCTAGTTTCTTCATAGATCATCGTCCTCCAGCTGTGAAAAATCAGTAATTTCAACATCGCCCTGACGCAGGTTTGGATTCCTCGGCCTGCCCTGCTCCGGCTGACGCTGCTTGGGTGCAGGTCTGGTGCTGCGGGTCTGCGGGCCGGGCTGAGACTGTCCATGAGGACTGCGAGTCCTCTGTGTCTTTTGGGCCTGAGCCAGTCTCTGCTCCGAGGCCTCTTCGTCTGCCATGGCGATATAGTCTTCGATGAAGAGTTCATCGTTATCTTCTGAATCGTCTTTTACGGCTATGCTGGCGCCCTGTCTCGTGTCAGCCGCCTTAAGGAAGGCCAGCAGTCCCCAGCTGGACATCATACTGGTTCCGCCGTTGGATACGAAGGGCAGTGTGACTCCCGTAAAGGGAAGTACGTCCACAGTACCCAGTACGTTGAGTGTGGACTGGAATATGAGCAGTGACGTAGCGGAGCAAGCCGCAATTGTATAGAAAGTGGAACGCCCGGATTTAATTGAGCGTACCGCGTATAGTCCGAGAATTATAATTGCCAGCACCGCCAGTATGGCGATGATGAGACCCCATTCCTCTTGGATGTAGCAGAATACTAGGTCGGCGTTAGATGCGAAAATGCTTTTGAACCAGCCATTTCCCGCGCCTACTCCCGCCAGGCCGCCGCTGGCGCCGGCTGACATAGCCCTTACCTGCTGGAAGCCTCCTGCATCAGGATAATCCCACACATGTCCCCAGGTGGCGAATCTGTTGGCAATGTGCCCTACGAATCGTATGGCCATTAGGCCGCCGACGGCGCAGACTCCAAGGACAAGTATGAGCTTTGTGAATTCTCCGCTCCTGAGGAATGAAATAATCAGGAAGGTTACGAAGAATATGAGAGCAGTACCGAAGTCGTTCATGAGAGCCAGGCATCCCAGGCAGAATATAGAGAATATCATGAATACAGTCAGGTTCCGCTTTTCGTATAGTTCATCCAAGGTGGCGGAGCCGATGAATATGAATGCGATTTTTACAAGCTCCGATGGCTGCATGTTGTAGCCGCCGATGCTGACCCATGCTGTGGCGCCGTTTCGCTCTTCCCCGAAGACCACGTTAAAGAGCAGCAGAGCCACGCTGATAATCATGAGCAGGTTCCTGATTTTCACGCCTCTCTCCAGGTTCCTTATGAAGAACATCATGACGGTATAGATAATTATTCCTATTACTATTGCAATGAACTGCTTAAATGTCGACTCCGGCTCCGATGTGGATACCACAGCCAGACTGAGAGTACATAGGAAAAAGGCGATGGCCTCCATTTCAAAGGCCCGGTTACTCATTATTCGTAGGAATATGCAGTATGCCCACATTACTATGGTGAGCAGCAGGAATGACAGCAGCACCGTAAAGGGCAGCTTGCTGCCTTTTGATGCGAAGAGTTGCATGACTGTCATTATCTGAAATATGGTAATGGCAATGATGGGAGACCAGGGGAGGACGCCCCTTGTGCTCCTTAATCTTTGCTTGATGTTTTCTTGTTTTTCTTTGAGGCTGGGCGGTACGAGAATGCAGTCTGCGCCTCCAAGGGTAATGGTGTCGCCCATTTCCACGGGAGTGGACTGGTACACGGACCTTCCATTAATGAGGGATCCCCCTTTGGAGCCCAGGTCGTTATACCGCCAGTTGCCGTACTGGTCACGGCTCAAGGTGCCGTGATTCCTGGACACGGTCATTACATCTATTACAATATCGGAGCTCCGTGCGCGCCCGATAACGTTTTCCCAGTGGGTGAGAGGCCTTACGCTGCCATCAGGCAGGCGGAGATAGGCCCAGATTTCCGATGGATTTCTTCTCGCCAAAAGAGACAGAGCCGTCTTTCCAAGAATAAAAACAGCCAGTCCCACAAAGATCCACCTTGCGGCAGTCGTATAGTATGTAGCCAGTGCCGGGTATGAGTCAAACAGTGTGGCCAGCGCCTCCATTATTCCCTGCCCGGATTTATCAAGTGATTCTAACATGCAGACATTATATCACGGGGAGGGCAGTATGTACAAAGGAAAAAAACTACACTTGTATTTCCTTGTGTTCATTGATAATATATCTTGGAAAGATTTTCGACAGCTTTTAGGAAGGAAAGAACAATCAAAATGAAGAAGAAGAAAAGGTGGGGTGACCGAAAGGACGGTACGCGTGTCCGTGACATAGACGGACTCCATGCCATAATGACTAATCTATTCCCCAACAGATGCGACGCAGAGGTATATATCCAGGAACAGTTCGATGTTACCAATGTGTTGAAATACGTAGAAGAACACAATGGAGAGGGTGCTGAGTTTAAGATGACCCCCTTCCATCTTTTTGTCCACGCCCTGGGCAAGCTGATCTACCACAGACCGCTGCTCAACAGATTCATTCAGGGACGGAGGATTTACGACAGAAACGAAATCACCATGGCCTTCGTGGTAAGGCGCAAGTTCGAGGACAAGTCCGAGGAGCTGCTCCTGGTCATGCCCATAGATGAAAATCAGACTTTGAATGACACATGCAAGACCATTATCGGCGACGCCAGCGATCTCAGAGACGGCAAGCCTGTAGGAATTGATTCCGCCTTTGACTTCTACATGAAGCTGCCACGCTTCGGCCAGAGGCTCTTCATGCAGGCCTTCAGAATCATGGACTTTCACGGCTGGGTGCCTGAGTCCATTACCAAGGACGATTCCAACTACGCCACCCTTATGTTGTCCAACCTGGGCAGCGTAAAGTGCGACGCACCTTATCATCATCTGAACAACTACGGCACCACTTCCATTATGGTGACTATCGGTGAGATTCATAAAGCGCCGGTGCTGAACAAGGACGGCGAGACTGAAATCAGAGATGTCGTAAACTTTGGAATTACGCTGGACGAAAGAATCGCTGACGGCTTTTACTTTGCCAGATGCGTCAAATTGCTAAAGGAATATATTGAACATCCGGAATGCCTGGAGCTTCCGGTGAAGGAGGATCCGGGATATGACTACTAAGAAGAAGAAAATTGCACACATAGACAATACAAAGCTTGAGCAACCACAGACAGAGGTCAGGACTCCCTGGTACGGCGCCGACGAAAAGGTGCCGGCTCATCTGGAGTATCCTGACTGCTCTATGGTAGACCTCATCATTCGCAACGCGGAGAACTATTCCGATTACACGGCCTATGAATTTATGAACACCAGTGCCACCTACGCAGAGTTCATCGTCCGCATCGAAGAGTGCGCCAGAGCTCTCAAGGCCATCGGCATAAATGAAGGGGACAAGGTGACCATTTGCATGCCCAATACTCCCCAGGCCATCATTATGTTCTACGCAATCAATATGGTAGGGGCCATTTCGAACATGGTGCACCCTCTGTCTGCGGAGAAGGAAATTGAGTACTTCCTGAACCTTTCCAAGAGCAAGGCCATCCTCACTCTGGATGCCTTCTATCCCAAGGTCAGAAAGGCTAAGGAGGCGGCTCCGGCCCTTGAAACTATTATCGCAGCGTCAATAGGCGATGAAATAACCGGAGCTCTGAAGCTAGGCTTCAAACTCACAAAAGGACGTAAAATCAAGAAGGTCCCCAATGAGGCAGGGACTGTTAAGTATAAAAAATTTATTGAGATGGGTCGCTCTTACCATGGGGAGTACCACGTGGCAAAGCACGCCAGCGAGGCTGCCGCAATTCTCTACAGCGGCGGCACCACAGGTACCATGAAGGGCATCCTTCTTACAAACCTAAACTTTAACGCTCTGGGAATGCAGACCGGGGCAGCCAGCCGTATCATTACAGCCGGTGAGAAAATGCTTTCTATTATGCCTGTATTCCATGGCTTCGGCCTTGGGGTCGGCATTCACACCATGCTCATTGCAGGCTGTGTGTGCCACCTGGTGCCTCAGTTCAGCGTAGAAACCTACGCCAAGCTGCTGGGACAGGTGAAACCAAACTATATCGCAGGAGTTCCTACATTATATGAAGCTCTGCTGCGTAGTAAGAAAGTCGAGGGCCTGGATCTTTCCTGCCTGAAGGGCGTATTCTCCGGCGGCGACTCTCTGTCCGTGGAACTCAAAAAGAAAGTCGACGACTTCCTTCACGCTCACGGCGCCAACGTCCAGGTCAGAGAAGGCTACGGCCTTACGGAATGCGTAACAGCCAGCTGCCTGACGCCCAAGGACTACCATAAAGTAGGCAGCATCGGGATTCCATTCCCGGACACATACTACAAAATTGTCAAGCCCAGTACCAAGGTGGAAGTGGACTTCGGCGAGGAAGGTGAGATCTGCATCAGCGGCCCTTCCGTCATGAAGGGATACCTGGACGCACCGGAGGAGACAGCCTCCACACTGCAGAAGCACCCGGACGGCCTTACCTGGCTACACACCGGCGACTTGGGAGTCATGGACGAGGAAGGATTCATCTACTTCAAGCAGCGCCTGAAGAGAATGATCGTATCCTCCGGCTATTCCATTTACCCATCCCAGCTGGAGAACGTCATCGACGCCAACGAAAACGTCCTCATGAGCACAGTCATCGGCGTCCCCGACGAATACAAAATGCAAAAGGTCAAAGCCTTCGTAGTGCTTAAAGACGGCATCGAGCCCACAGCCGCAGTACAGAAAGACATCGAAGAACACTGCCGCAAGAACATCGCTCGCTACGCCATGCCCTACGAATTCGAATACCGCAAAGAACTCCCCCAGACCCTCGTCGGCAAAGTCGCCTACACCGTCCTGGAAAAAGAAGAAATCGCCAAACAAAAAAGATGACAAGGGGACGGTTCTCCTGTCATCTTTTTGCGCGAGAATATCACCTACCACTACAGTAGAATTCGAACATAAATAAACATAAAGAAATTTCAGATAATTCTTGCAATAGCCAAATTGGTGTGTTAATATAATCACACAAGGAAGGATTAAACGTAGGGCGCAAGCCCTCGATGATATAGAAGAAGCAATAGAGAAAAGAGAAAAGAAGATTCACCGGAGGATGGAGTTCCGGAATGAAGGGAGGTGGAGCCACCAGGTGAATAGCTCAACATCACAAATATAGTGCCGACTGAAGAGTTTAAAGTCACGCCCTCGTCGCGAAGACGAACGGTATTGGTACAGTGAAAACTTCAAGGTGCCGGAGCAGTCGTGGGAAGTAAGAAGTAATAATTGTCGACAAAGCATTAGGTGCAGGACAGTAAGAACTCCCACATGTACAAGGTAGCAGAAGATGGAAGCGTACGGAAGCAGGTGAACTAAGCAGAAGCAGTCGGTATTATCATTTTTTGTGCTTTTTTGACCATATAGACTACCAGGTTACAACACAAAGACAAAAAAACATTGATTTTAGGGCGAACATACATTAAACTATTACATGCGAATAAAAGACTACGCATCAGCGCAGCAAACATGAATAACCAAAATTGCCGGGGAGTGGCGCAGTTTGGTAGCGCACCTGACTGGGGGTCAGGTGGCCGCAGGTTCAAATCCTGTCTCTCCGACCAGCAAAAAATCCTTGGAAGTTCAAGCATTCCGAGGATTTTTCTTTTTGACGGAAATCAATAATATACCCCCTAATTACCCCTGTTTTTCCCTAACCGTGGTGGCAAATAAGGTGGCAAAATCCAGAAATCCGTAATGAATATATATTCATTTTTTGCATGAATGCTGTTTTCTCGGGCGGCTCATATCACGCTATTACCATTTTTCGATGCTATTCATGACAGGATTATGCCAAAGGGAAGATATGCTCAAAAGCATCGCAATTTTAGAATAACATCACAAGGGATAGAAGGTGCCGGGAGAAGGCAGCAGGGAAAGCTATACCGGCGTGGATGCAATATACACTGCAGCAGGAGAACTCGCTGATGTGAAAATCGGGCAGATGGCGAAAGCCGAGAAAGATAGACGAATATATGTTGTCTTCTCTGACCGCCTGGTACAGCAGGATGCATGGATGAGAGGCGCCATGCGAATCTCCGCCGGGGAACTGTTGAACATAATAAGGGATACGGAAGAAGAGATTAGATCTGAACTATTGAGTTTTTGCTTTCAATAACCCCCCCGGGGGGCTTGTTCATCCGGAAGAGCCGTGTAAAATAGCATGGTACAAAGAGAGATAAGCATAAGGGGGCAAACTTTGAAAAGTAATTTTTTTAAAAACGAATTCGGTGAAGTCAAGATGAAACTCGTGGTCATCCTATTGATGATTTTGAGTGTTATTACCATATTAACGGCAACGGGCATTGGGCCTGTTTCCGTGGATCCGGCAACCACTGCAAAGATACTCATCAGTCACATACCCGGACTTTCAGACAGTGTTGTTCATGACTGGGAACCGGTGGCGGAGGATGTGGTCTGGACCCTTAGAATGCCAAGAGTCTGTCTTGGAATGGTTGTTGGCGCATCTCTCGCTGTCTGCGGCGTTACCATGCAGGCACTTGTGAGAAACAATCTGGCGGATCCATTTATTCTGGGCGTATCATCAGGAGCTGCGGCCTTTGCAACTCTGTGCATGCTCTTTGGGGCATTCGCATTCTTTGGAACATACAGACTGGCCATCAGCGCATTCATAGGCGCGGCCATTACAATCACACTTGTCTATATTCTATCGAGAGTCAGAGGTCGTATAAATGTAACGTATCTGCTGCTTTCCGGTGTGGCTATCTCCATGATAATGGATGGCGTAACCAGCGTCATAAAACTGGGGGCGCCAAATGCACTGGGACTGCACAATGCGGAGTTTTGGATGTCCGGATCACTGGCCGGTGCCAAGTGGGCATACCTTAAACTTCCACTGATAATTCTTGCACTTTGCATCACATGGCTGATGCTGAATTACAGAGGGCTCAATCTTCTGCTTTTGGGAGATGAAAGTGCCGGAGCACTGGGCGTAAATGTAAGGCGCATGCAAAAGGAACTGGTTTTGGTGGCTTCTCTCATCGCCGGCGTTACCATTTCAGTCAGCGGAACCATTGGCTTTGTAGGTCTTATGGTGCCGCACTTCACCCGGCTTCTTGTAGGAGGGGATCATAGAAAAGTGCTGCCCATAGCGGCGCTTCTCGGCGGGATCCTGGTTATCTGGGTTGATGCGGTGGCCAGGATAATCATAGCGCCGGAGGAACTTCCCGTGGGTATACTCACTGCCATCATCGGCGGCCCGATATTCATATATATGTTAAGACGCAGTAACAAGGGTCTTGTGTAAGGAGGGATAGTCATGAAATTGGAAGTAAAAAATCTTGATTATTCCTACGGGGAAAAGGATGCGATCAGCAATGTCTCCATACAGGTCAGAGAAGGGGAGTTCGTTGGGCTCATCGGACCAAACGGCAGCGGCAAGTCCACACTTCTCAAGAATGTCTACAGAGCCCTGACGCCGGATAAAGGCGAGATAATCATAGACGGGGAGAATCTGCTGACTATGACCCACAAAGAGTCGGCGCTGAGAATGGCTGTTGTGGGTCAGGAAAACGATGTTCCTTTTAACTTCAAGGTGGAGGAAATCGTGGCCATGGGCAGAACACCTCACAAAAGGATGTTCGACATCGACACAAAAGAAGACAAGGAAATAATTAAACACGCCCTTGCTCATGTTGGAATGGAGCACATGGCAAAGAGAAACTATCTGCACCTTTCCGGCGGTGAAAAGCAGCGAGTGATAATCGCCAGAGCAACGGCTCAGGAATGCGATTTTCTGGTGCTGGACGAGCCCACGAATCATCTGGACATCAGCTACCAGATGCAGATATTCGACTTCGTCAGACACATAAATGCCACGGTGCTGGCAGCCATCCACGATCTTAATATGGCGGCTCTTTACTGCGACAGACTGTATATCCTTGACGAGGGTCAGGTGCGCTATGAGGGCAAGCCGGAGGAAGTGCTCACCCCGGAAATAATTAAAGAAGTCTACGGAGTTGAATGTGCCACAGAGATGAATTCAAAGACCGGACGGCTGAACATCACATTCATTCCGGACAAAGAAAGAGGTGGAATGGGTCATACCGAAGAACATGCACATGACTGGGCTCAGCCTATAGAGCATGAACATGATGGTGATGCGCACGAACATTCACATTAAGTGTGCTGAATTATAAATAAGAGTCAATTATTTTTAAAGAAGAAAGGACAAAAAAGAGGTAACAAGAATGAAGAAAAGAAAACTGATTGCACTGATAATGTGCCTTGCAATGGCCATGATGACATTTGCAGGCTGTGGCGGCAGCGATGCAGACAAGGCAAGCTCCGATGCCGGCTCAGCCAGCACTTCTGCGGCAGGGGATGCGGCAGGATATCCTGTAAAGGTCAAGAACTACGACAGAGACGTAGTGGTTGAAAAGATGCCTGAAAAGGTTCTTACACTGGGACCAAACTGTACAGAACTGTTTGTTGCTCTCGGCCTTGGTGACAAGGTAATAGGCAGATCCCTTGTTAACCACTCAAGAGGACCTCTTGATGAATATAAAGAAGAAGTTGATAAGATCAAAGAACTGAATCATTCATCAGCAACAAGAGAGGCAATTCTCTCATCCGGTGCGGACTTTATCTATACCCTTGACTGGGAAATCGGTGAAGAAGGCCTGGTAATCGAAGAAGTTGAAAAGAAGGGAATGAACGTGCTGGTTAACCAGGCAAAGAGTCTTGAAGACCAGTATGAAGAGATTCGCGCAATCGGCAAGATCTTCCAGATCGAAGATAAGGCTGAAGAATTCATAAAGGGCCAGCAGGACAGAATAAAGGCAGTAGAAGACAAGGTTAAGGATCAGGAGCCCGTTAAGGTTCTGGTATATGACAGCGGTAACGATGGAGTATTCACATGTTCCGGAACAAACTTTGAAACACTTCTTATCGGCCTTGCCGGCGGAAAGAATGTCTTTGAAGATCAGACTGAAAAGGATTGGATCACAGTCAGCTATGAAGAAGCCATCAAGAGAGAGCCTGATGTAATTCTCATCCACGACTACGATTCACCGTCAGTTGAAGAAAAGAAAAAGGAAATAAAAACAAACCCGGTTTTGTCAAAGCTTGACTGCGTAAAGAAGGACAAGTTTGCCACAATAGAACTGGAAAGCGTTCTGCCGGGAGACAGAATGGCATACACTGTTGAAAAACTGGCAAAGGCATTCTATCCTGACCTGTTTGAATAGAGTAAACAAATATTAGTGTTCATTATTAATGATGACGGATGCTGCCTTCACGGCATCCGTTGTCTCTGTGTTTGTGGTATTTTGGTTAAATGAATGTGTATGTAAGACTGCTGACTTTTCTCAGCGACATCAAAAGAGAAATAGCGGGAAAGAGTTTGATGGGGATAGCAATTGCTGCTACCTATCTTGCTCAAGCGGTATTTATGGCAAGGGTTGTAAATCTCATGTTCACTTCGATGGACATGAGACAAATAGGAACTTCCCTTGTGGTTGTTGTGCTGGCTATTATCATAAGGAGCCTTCTTATGATGAAGAGCGAGACATACACAAAGACCATGGCTCAGAAGATAAAAGGGATAATAAGGAAGAAGGTCCTTGAGCACATGTTCAGACTTGGGCCGGGGCAGATGAATCAGCGCCGCAGCGGCGAACTCACTTCCCTGGTGCTGGACGGGGTTGAGGCTTTGGAACACTTTTATGTAAGCTTTGTGCCCCAGGTCTTTACCGTCCTTTCTGTTGGAATTTTTTCATTCTTTTATTTGATTCGATATGATGGGGTTACATCATGGATTCTGATAGCTGCAATGGTGCTATGCGTTCTGGTGCCTATTGTGACGATACCTGTAGTTGAGAAAAACATCGGCGATTACTGGACGGACTATTCAAGGCTTACGGCCCAGTATATCGATGCAGTGCAGGGAATAACCACACTTAAAACCCTTGATGCGGAAAAGACCATGGGGGAGAATCTGACAAAGGAAGCGACTTCTTTTTGGAAGAGATCCATAAAGAACACCGGGATTTCTCTGTCAAACGCATCCATAATGCTGGTGCTGACATCGGTCACTTCTTCCATGACTGTGGTTGTGGCGGCGCTGCGAGCGAACGCGGGAATGATGGAGCCTCAGGCTATAACCGTATTCCTCTTTTTGACCATTGAGTGTGCCCGCCCGCTGTTTGATCTGAACAGATACTGGCACTCCTCATTTTTGGGGTTGTCAACTGCAGAAGGGTTGTTTGCCTTAATGGACACGGAACCTGAAATCCAGGATAAGACAGATGCGGCCTTATCTGGGATTGGAGACAGGCCCGAAATTGAACTTGAAAATGTCTCTTTTTCATATACGGGAAATGAGGATGTTCTTAAAAACGTCTCTTTGAAAATACCTGCCGGCAGCAAAACAGCAATAGTCGGCAGATCCGGCTGCGGTAAATCCACCCTTGTAAGTCTGATCATGAGATTCTACGATCCCGATGAAGGCAAAATAACCATCAACGGAATGGACATGAGAGACTATAGTCTTGGATATATGCAAGGGTGCATCGGCGCAGTGTTTCAGGACACTTTTTTGTTCCACGGAACTATCGCTGAAAACATCAGAATGTCTCGCCCCGAGGCCACGGACAGAGAGGTGAGAGAAGCGGCGGTGATGGCCGGAGCTCATGATTTTATACAAAAGCTTCCGGAGGGATACAACACGGAAGTGGGTGAGCGTGGTCTCACTATTTCCGGAGGCGAACGCCAGAGAATATCCATAGCCAGAGCCATACTGAAAGATTCACCGATTCTCATTTTTGACGAAGCCACAGCCAGTGTGGATGCTGAAAGCGAAAAGCTGATCCAGACGGCCATCGACGAGCTGTCGGGAAGAAAGACTGCTGTAATCGTTGCGCATAGATTATCCACCATCCGAAATGCGGACAACATAATCGTAATGGATGGCGGAAGGGTGGCAGAGCAGGGAACCCACGAAGAGCTGATTGCCGCGGATGGCATATATCATGAACTCGTAAAAGCCCAGGAGGAGATTAAAAATGTCCGATAGAAAAAAGAACATAGTAAATCTCTGCAGGAATATAAAGCCATACAGCGGGGAGATGACACTGGCTATGATAAGCGCCTTTTTAAAGCAGGGATCCGTAATTGGGATTGCCGGCCTTACTTCCTATATTGCCGGAATGGTAGTGGGGAAAGGACAGCCGGAAAACATCGGTCTGCTGGTGGGAGGTCTGGTTCTTTGCATTCTCCTGCGGGCGGCAGGTCATTTTGGCGAAATGTATTTTGCCCATGATGTGGCTTTTAGAGTAATCCGAAATTTCAGGCTTGACATATATAACAAACTGGGGGAAATTGCCCCGGCATACACGCTGCGAAAACAGACCGGTCAAATCGGCCAGGCCTTTGTGGCGGATGTGGAGATATTGGAAATATTTCTTGCCCATACTTTCAGCAGTTTCCTCATCGCCATATTGCTGACGGTTCTGATAATGGGAGCGCTGTTGTTTGTTAATCCTCTGCTGTCTCTTCTCGTTGCTGCTGCCGCTCTTTGCCTGATGGCTGTCCCGTACAAGATGGGAAAAAGAGCGGAGGAACAGGGCGCCGGTGTAAGAGAGTCCCTGGCTGAATCCAATGTGATCATGGTTGAGAGCATACAGGGCATAAGAGAACTGGTGATGCTGGGGGCTGAAGGCCGCAGAATGAAAGAAATAAATGATTCCATGGATGGACTATATAAAGAGCAGTATAAATATGGCAGATTAAAGGGCGGCCAGTCCATGGCGACTCAGATAATCTGCGGACTGTTCACCGTTGCAGTGATGATCCTGTCTGCCTGGCTGGTTGTTAACGGAAGAATGGAAACGGTGATGTATCCTGTTGCGGTAATGCTGTCAACGGTAATACTGGGACCGGTGTTGGAACTGACCACCGTGGCTCAGGAACTGGGAGTGGTTTTCGCGGCATCAAACAGGGTTAGAAATCTGCTGGAGGAAGAGCCTGCAATTAAGGACGAAGGTAGCAAGAAGGCGGATATAGGCAGCGTGGGAATCGGATTTGAAAATGTCCGCTTTTGTTACGAGGCCGGCTCCCCCGACGTTCTGCACGATGTGACCTTTGACATAGTCCCCGGGGAAACCGTTGTGCTGGTAGGCCATTCCGGAGCGGGAAAGAGCACCTGCGCAAATCTCATACTGAGATACTGGGATCCTGTAGAGGGAGCCATAACAATAGGCGGAAGTGACATAAGAGAGTACAGTGTTGCGGAGCTGAGACACATGGTCAGCGCCGCTTCTCAGGAGACATATCTCTTCCATACCAGCATTGCCGAGAACATCAGGTTGGGTCGCCCGGAGGCCAGTGAGGAAGAAGTGAGAGAGGCTGCGGCGAAGGCTAACGCAGACACCTTCATCATGGAACTTCCGGAAGGTTATGACACCGTAACCGGAGAGCGGGGATTCAAGCTGTCAGGTGGCCAAAAGCAAAGAGTTGCAATAGCACGGACGCTACTTCGGGATGCACCGATAGTGATACTGGATGAGTCGGTGTCGAATCTCGATGCGGAAAATGAACTGTACATGCAAAGGATACTGGCAGTGCAGCTAAAGGATAAGACTGTTGTAATGATAGCCCATAGACTTTCCACCATCATGTCGGCGGACAGAATAATCGTTATGGATGACGGAAGGCTAGTTGGAATGGGCACCCATGACGAACTGTATAAAGGTAATGAAGTATACAGGAGCCTAATCAAGAATCAGCTGGCCGGTTGACAATTCCTGATATAAGGATATTCCAATCTGCACAAACATGGCGGGTTGCCACATAGGTTGCCATAAACCGTGCAGCCATTGAAAAATAAGCAGCCAAGACCTGACTGGAGGTCAGGTGGCCGCAGGTTCAAATCCTGTCTCTCCGACCAGAATAAAACCGTTGAAAAATGTACTTTTTCCAAGGGTTTTTGCTTGTTTCTAAATCATAGTAATTGTGCAGGGTAAATAAATGCTATATAATCAAGTAATGGAGGGAAACGAGATGAATGAATCTAATGAACTTGATTCCATGTGTGGAATATCAGATGATGAGCTAACAGAAAGATTTAAAAAAGCGATTCAGATAGATAACGAAATTAAAAGAGCCATAGGCGCACCAATTGCCGGATACGATAAGGAAAAAAAGAAGGCGTATTTAGAATACCCGGATGGGAGCAGAAAATATGCCGAATAATCAGAAGTGTCCAGAGTTGATTGTTTTTGCCGGACCCAACGGAAGCGGAAAAACTACAATCACTAAATTAGCAAAGATAATTGAGCCATATATTAATGCTGATGAAATAAAGAAAACAACACATTGCAGCGATATTGAGGCTGCTAAGATTGCTGAATCATTAAGAGAGGATTCCCTAAAGCAGGGAATCGATTTTACATTTGAAACTGTCTTGTCTACAGAACGGAATTTAGAACTTATCAAAAGAGCAAAGGAACAAGGATATTTTGTACGTTGTATATTTGTGTTGACTGCAGATCCCAGCATTAATGTTTTCCGTGTGGAATCAAGAGAGCAATCCGGAGGTCATGGTGTTCCCGAAGACAAGATTCGCAGCAGGTATCAAAAGTCACTTGCGCTTATTCCAGAGTTAATAAAGGTTTGCGATGTACTGCATATTTATGATAATACAGATGAACCGTTCAGGATATTTAAGAAGAGAAAAGAAGAATTTTTCTTTTGGGAAAATGAAAACTGGGATAAGAGCGAAATATCTGACTTGACCGGAATTAATTTATAAATATATATGACAAGGTTTTGAGTATTGTTCGACTGAAAACACGGGTTGCCATATAGGTTGCCATAAACCGTGCAGCCATTGAAAAATAAGCAGCCAAGTACTGACTGGGGGTCAGGTGGCCGCAGGTTCAAATCCTGTCTCTCCGACAATCAAAAAATCCTTGGAATTTCAAGCATTCCGAGGTTTTTTCTTTTTGACGGAAATCCATAATATACCCCCCTATATCTAAAGCAGGACGCGAAAGCGTCCTGTTTTAGATTTTGAGTTTTAATTTCTGAATCAACTGATTACATCCTTTGATTACTTGACTGTTACGTTAACCAGTTTGCCGATGCCGTTGTGGGCGTAAACGTAGATGATGCATTTGCCTTTGGCTTTGGCTTTTATTATGCCGGTCTTGGAAACTGTTGCTATTTTCTTGTTCATGCTACTGTAGCGCAGTTTCTTCATATGCTTCGCGGGCATGAGTTTCTTGTTTTTATTTGCTTTTTTCACTGTGGCTTTGATTTTGTAGGTCTTGCCCTTTTTCAGTGTGATGCTGTTTTTCTTCACACTGACGCTCTTAGCGTTGGTGTATCTCTTTGTTCCGTTACCTGCGAATGCGTGCATTGCCGGGCTGGTCATGATGTACTTTTTCTTGCCCTTTACCTTGACAAAGGCTCTGACTTTAGCCTTGTAAGATGCGCCTTTCTTAAGACCTTTCTTTGTGTAGCTCGTTTTCGTGTTGCTGTTAAAGGTCTTTACCTTTTTCATTTTTATTTTCTTGCCGTGGTGGTTGCAGCGTGCGAAGAACACATCGTATCCGTCGGCATTCTTTACCACCGACCAGGAAATGGTCATGGCATTTTTGCCCTTTGCCACCATCTTGGCTACTGTATTTGCAGTGACAGCCTTTGCATTGACTGTTACTTTAGTGATGGCTTTTGAGATCTTTACTATGATACATTTCGGTACAGTATCGATATGGTTCTTATCGCCTGCGACCTTGTACCAGACGTAATATGTTCCGGCCTTTGTTCCTTTCGGTATGGATGCGCTCCATCCGGAAGTCGGCGCGTCCTTCGCATTTTTACCAAGCGCGTACTGCATCGTGCCGCCTTTGGCTTTTCCTGCTTTGACAAGTGCCTGAGCCTTACCTGTGTAAGTCAGCCCGGTCTTACCGACTGGCGCGGTCGTTATGGTTGCCTTTGTTCTGAAATCCGGAAGCGCGATCTCGTGTCCCACTCCGTAAATATCACAGATATACAGCTTGGCATCAACAGATTTGATATTCAGATCTTTATAAGGTGCTCTTACCAATCTGGAATTTGTCCCGCTGATCTCAAATTCCCCGGAAACCATTCCCGCATTACTGGAGTGATTCATCAGCGTCACTTTCACGGGATCTTTGTAGATCTCAAGGTCGATGGGCTTTGTATCACCATCGAGATAAATATGTTTTGCCTTCCCCTGTGCGTCAAAATGCAGCTCTCCACCTTTATTTGTGCCGTCTTTAAACTTAAACGCTGCATAAACCGACCGATCTGACGCGATGCTCGCAGGGTGTATTTTTCCATTAGAATCTTTTACCGCATACCACTGCCCGTCATGCAGCGGGACCCTGTAAGCAGAATGATTTCCGCCAATAAATTCTTCAAAAGAGCTGACGTCCTGCATAGCATCCGCTGCCAGCTCGCCTGTATATACGATCAGTGGATCTGGATACAAGAAATCAAATCCTTCTTCAGAAGACTGATGCGATATCTTTGCGCTTAAACGAAGCTCAGGAACGCCGATGATCTTCTGAGGTGTGTTCGTAATATCGATGAGATAATCCTTGTCTGTCTTCCGGATCGCAACGTTCTTTGGGTTTATTACTTCTTTCTTCTGGATCTCGATGATCTCGTTAAGCCACCCTGAATCTTTTCTATCACTTTCATCGATGATATGTGAGATCGAACCCCATTGATTTTCGCTTTCTAATCCCTGGTCCACTAATTTTTGATCCTCTGCTTCGAAGTATTCCCTGATTTTGTTCAAATCAACGGTTCCGTCATAACCTTCGCTGTCCACGATATTGGAAACAGCTGTACCGATCTCGTAGATCAGCGCGTAATCTATGACTGCCTGCCTGTAGGTCGTGATAAAAGCCTCGACCTTAGGATCATCATTAGGATCCTCCGCCAACTTGTCTGCAAGTTTCTTCATTGCATCAATATAGTGCACTATTTCAGCGGGGATATTGCTCATGTGCATGTTTGGGAAAAAGATATTCAATCCGCCTGCCGGGTTTTTTTCGACTTTTACTGTTATCTTTCCCTGTTCGTCTCTTCCGAATATCACATCATCTTTCCTGGAATCGCTAGTATATTTAGAATAGATGACATCCGTATCTCCTAATATGTTTTGAACCTGGATCGCATCATCCGTATAACTGTTTTTCATTTCTGGATTCTGAAAATCAGACTCCTTTATATTGATCCCCAGCTGCTCTGCCAGGGTACTCATATCCTGCAAATAACTATAATATGTTCTGTAATCATCCTGTGAGGAACGGATCTCATCATAAAATCTTTTACCGGCGGCCTCCGATCTCAGCGTCTCGGCGATTTGCTGCATTCGATTCAGGATCCCGCTATCCTTAAACTTTGCCGTGTCAACCAAGGATAATTGGACAGCTTTGCCAAGGGATCTCTCCTCCATATGACTTTCAAAATAATCATGGAAGACATCCACCATTTTTTTGCCAAGTAACTTCGCGTCCATGGCAGGATTTTCATTCAGATAGTTCAGTACGTCCGTATATTCCACAGAATTTATGGGGTCAACATCAGGAGAGCCTATAAAATAGTCCGCATAATCCTGCAGAGCAAGAAGTGTCTCAAAATTTCCGTTCATGCAGCACTCAAGAAAGATCATATCGAATTTCCCGCCTTGCTGAATCACATCACACTCGGAAATAGCCTGACGCATTTCATAGACATGCAATTTTTTATTCGGATTTACCGTATCATGGTCATCCAAACCATAACCATGTCCCGGACCGCTGCCGTGGTCGAGCATGATAAGATCATATTTTTCAGCCGGAGCATAATTTTTCGCAAAATTGATGAAGGTTTTTAACGTGTTCGGATTATTCATCAGCTCATCTTCGGACTTGACTTCAACGCCCGTTACGCCGTCACCATCGATCAATTTCATGTAACCTTCGCTGGTATCAGTGGCACCGAACAGCTCCCAGACCTGATTGTATTCGGTGCTGATCGCATCGATCTTATCCGCTTCGCCATTCTTGTCGCGTAGATATCTGGGATCCAGATGCCATTTCAAGGAGCCTCCTGTCATCACAATAAAGCGGATCTTTTTGCTGTCAAATTTGGCAGCCATCGCCTCCATCAGCATGTCACTGCACGCCATATTGGTTTCTTCGGAAGAAGCGCCATCATTATAATAGATGATCGTGCGGTCAGCTTTGTCACCATCTTCGGCATGAGCAACAGATCCTGTGATACCGCCAAGAAGCGTGATCATCACTCCCAGCAAAATACCAAAGGCGACCAGTATCAAGTGCCATCTTATATTTTTCGTGTCATTCATATCGTAAAACTCCTCCGCTGCTGTTGTTAATTCATATATAAAATATATTGTATCAATGCAATTCTCTTATTGTCAAATGACTCGGGCAATTGACTTTTTACTGTTTCTTGACGAAAAGAGTGGTTTGGGATGGTGGATATCCCGGCATTTGATCCCCACCGAAGAAAAAGCAGCTGCAAGTTGTGCAACCGATTCATACGCACCTCCTGTTCTTCAGTGTATATCTTCATTCCGTCAATGCTCTTTTCATTTTTTTCTTTTGGTGTTAACTTGATAAATTTCCCTTTTTCCCGCAGCGTCTAACAACAAGAAGTGGCTAATGAAGAGAATATGTGTTAAAATACTAGTGGAATTATAAAATATAACTATCAAACGAGTTTGAAGGCATCGTTAAATGCCTGCATCAAGGATTCGAAAATAACGAAAAAAAAAGGAAGTGGTAAAAATGGAATTGAATAGTGCAAAAAAAGGCGTCGGATTGATCTACATCGGTGAGATCCTGAGTATATGTGCGATTATTCTGGCAGCAGTTTCAAGCGTGATCATTGTAATATCCGCTACTAACGGAGGTGCAACGAATATTACAGAAGGCGGAATGGCCGGAATAGGATTGGTAGCGATACTAGGCTTGGCTGCTGTGGTTTTAGCTTTCATATTCCAGGTCGTCGGTATAAGCAGAGCATCCAAGGAAGAACCCGAGTTCAAAAAAGCAATGGCTTTTCTGATAGGCGGACTGGTAGTTGCGTTTGTAGCCGGATTCTTTGGAAATAACGAGATGGCAAAAGATATAACCGGCGTACTTAGCAATTTCTGCAACCTTATGGTAACCATATATATCATCCAGGGCTGCGGTTTTCTGGCAAAGAGAGTAGGAGATGAACATGTTGAAAAACTGGCTTCCAGCACGGTAAAATTAATCACGGCGCTGTATGTCGTATCCATTCTGCTGGGAGTCGTACTGGCATTCATAAGTGCAAAAGAAATGGTGGTAATAGCAGGTATAATCGCCATCGTTATCGCAGTTGTATCTGTGATCGCTTACATCCTTTTCCTTAAGGTGCTGAGTCAGACAAAGAATATGCTGTAAGCAGCACCCGCACAGGACGCATTGCAGCGAGACATATTAACGACTATTAAGTTTAAAAGCAAATGAGGCGGATCCGAAAAAACTTCCGCCTCATTTTTCTGTCATGCTATTTTACTTTTTTGTAAACGCACTTTATAGAAATACTGTTTGTACCATGTCCTTTTGTTCTCTTTGTGTATTTTGCATAGGTTGAATTTGAATCATTTGATTTTGGATGCTGTCAATTCAATAATAATCAACATAATAAGCATTTGATAATTCCGTCAATTATTAGGTTGCCATATAGGTTGCCATAAACCGTATAGCCATTGAAAAATAAGCAACTAAGTACTGACTGGGGGTCAGGTGGCCGCAGGCTGCCAATCCTGTCTCTTAGGCCATCAATAATCCTTGGAAAACCTACTTTGACAACTTGCAAAATAAAATAGTCGAAAAACGCAAAACAAAATAGTCGAAAAACACAAAACAAAATAGTCGAAAAACACAAAACACAACTTGATGTTTCGCCTTGTCTGTGGAATAATAGACATATGAAAGGGAGAATGAAAGTGCATGGACTATATACGAAGAATCGTAGATTCAGAGATCGATAAGAAAAAAGAAGCGTTTAATGCGATAAATATAATTGGGCCAAAAGGATGCGGCAAGACGCGTACTTCACAGGAACGCTGCAAGACAATTATAGAGTTTCAGGACGAAGAAAGGAGAGAAGGCTATCTGGCTGTTGCAAACACCTCGCCCAAACTATTTTTGAATAATGAAAAGCCAATTCTTTTTGATGAATGGCAAGATGCTCCTAAAATATGGGGCGCGATAAGAAAAGCTTGTGATGATGAGCCGGAGTCTGTTGGGGAATACTATCTTACAGGTTCAACCAGCAAAGATGTGGATACACCGCATACAGGCACCGGAAGGATTACAAGTATTATGATGTATCCAATGACCTTGTATGAGACAGGAGAATCGAATGGCTCGATTTCGTTGAAGAAACTGTTTGACGATGAAGACTTTATTATTGATGGGCAGAAGTGTAATACAAAGTTAGAGGAGTTGTTTTTTGCGGTCTGCAGGGGTGGCTGGCCAAGATGCCTGGCGCTCTCTTCGGATGCGTCAAAGCTTGAAATTGCAAGAGATTATTTTAAACAAATATATCTAAAGGATATTAGTACGATCGATGATGTGAAACGAAATCAGGAATGGGCTAGGACGATTATTTGGTCTTATGCCAGAAATATGGCAACACTTGCGAAGAGAAAGAATATATATTCGGATGTTCGGTCAAATCATGACATGTCGGATGTCACAATTTCGTCATACATTACAGCTCTTGAAAAATTATTCGTATTAAAGGATATCGATGCATGGACACCACAAATACGTTCAAAGACATCGATTAGAGCTGCAAAGAAGCATATATTCATTGATCCGTCTATCGCGCTGGCTTCGTTGGGTGTATCTCCGGACTATTTTAATAATGATCTTGATTTGTTTGGTCATGCCTTCGAAAATATGGTGCTTAGGGACCTTCTTGTTTTTGCACAAGCACACGATGCCAGACTGATGCATTATAGCGACAGCAATGGGCTTGAGGCAGATGCAGTACTGCAGTTAAACGATGGGCGTTATGCCTTGATTGAAATAAAAACAGGATCAAATGCTGTGCCGGCAGCGGAAGAGAACTTGATAAAATTTACTAAGGTTATACGTGAACATAATGAAAAGGCCAGGTTGAATGAAGCGCATCCGGGGATAGAATATCGAGAGCCATCGCTCCTTATCATAATATGTGGGAATGCTCCAATGGCTTATACAACAGAAAATGGAGTAAAAGTGATTCCTGTAGGATGCTTGAAAGATTGAAAACAAATCTTCTGGAGAGAAAAAATGACCAAAGAAAAAGTCAATAGCTATATGAGTTACTTTGATGAAAGAATCGTAGCCAGAGGATATGATTATTATTCTCGCGATTTTGTGCTGGAAATAGAGCAAACAGATACTTATGAATACAAAGGACTGGTTGAGGGAAGCGAAGACAAGCCCTATTCAGTGACAATTAAAATAAATGAACCACTTAAATCCAGTTGTGATTGTCCGTATGCGGAAAGCGGAAATATGTGCAAGCATATGGCAGCATTATGGATGGCCGCCTTTCCGGAAAAGGCTGACTATTATGAAGACTATGATGATTGCAGGGAGACCAACCATGACTATTATGAAGAAGAAAGAGAAATGGAATATTCACTGGATAAGAGCAGGATTTGTAATAGTTCTCTGACAAAATTGTTGAATGAAGGATTTGGCATTTTGTATTATGATGAGCTACTGGATGATTTTCTAGACAATATGACACCGGAAGAATTAAGGATGATTCTTCGTGTTGAATTGATGAAAGACAAAAAAGAGACTTTCAACAAATATCTGAAGCATAGGTATTCAGAATTTATCGGCAATAAAAATGGAGCCAGTGTTCTATTAGACAAACTGAATTCTCGCTTGATCCTTCTACAGAGAGATAATGACAGTGAATGGAAAGACTATTCTCAGCCTATGCTAAGCGATGTGGAAAAGAGAAAAATATCATCTCTATGGAGAAATAAAGAATATAGAAGCGATTTGAATGAACTTTTCATGAAAGATGATCTGGCGGTGTATGATGATTATCGATGGATCGCAGAGCATTTATCAAAGCATTTATCCAAAGAACAGAAGAAACAATATGTAACCGGTTTGAATGATCGGTTCGCTCGTTTGAAATCAATGGGGATTCGAAATACGTGCCCAAAATCAAATGTGCTTATTGCAATTTGCATTATTGAAAAGCCCGAAATGGATGACATGGTAAGTACTATGATCAAAAATGCAAAGTACAAAGAGTATATCTGCTTTTGCATAGAGAGTGCACCTGATGTCAAAGGGCTTTATTGTGCCATATCGAAAGAAATAAATAAAAAACCACTATACAACAAACAGTACATTCCATTCTTGTTAAATAAGTTGTATGAAAAATGTGGTGATAAAGAAATCTTGAAAGAGTACTATTTATATGATTATCTGAACAATAATGATACAGTTCCGCTGCAACATTTAAAGGATGCAGGCTGGTTATCAGAATGTGAAAAAAGAATAGAAAAGCTCACGAAAAATCTTGGCCATCTGGTAACGTTGTATAGATTCACTGACGAAAAAGAAAAGCTGTTCAATTTGCTTAATGAGAAAGGGAGTCGATTTGAAATAATAAGAAATGTAGATTTTCTTGCAGAGAAGTATGAGCCTGAATTGAAAAAGTTTTTTACAAATAGTTTCTTTTCTTCGCTTACTGGAGAAAAAAGCAGAAAAATCTATCATGAGGCAGCAGAGTATATTAAGGGATTGATAAAACTCGAACATGGTGAAAAATATGTCGATGATGTTATAGAACAACTGAAGCTATCGCAATATGAAAAATGTCGCGCTCTTTTCGAAGAAATCGATTTTGCGGCTGGTCGTAAAAAAGAGCCCTTTAGATTTTAATATAGATATTGATGAGCGACTCATATGTATTTGAAATAGAAATGGAATGCTTAGTGTAATTGGTAAGCTGATGTTTACTGCATATTATTAAAATCGCTAATGTAGAGATCGCTTTGCACTATCCGGAATCGCGCATATTTATACATTTGGAAAAATTTAGTGGTGGAAACTGTGGTGGAAATCGTGGTGGAAACAATCGCTGAAAGCATTGAAATCACGACGGTCTCACCCTGACTGGGGGTCAGGTGGCCGCAGGTTCAAATCCTGTCTCTCCGACCATAAAAAAATCCTTGGAAATTCAAGCGTTCCGAGGATTTTTCATTTTGGCGGAAATCCATAATATACCCCCTAATTACCCCTGTTTTTCATTCAAGATGGATTAAAAAAAGATTGAATAAAGCTAATCGTCAACATCATTATAATATTTGATGACATCATACAGATAGTTGGCGACCCTGGTTCGTTCCCCTCCGTATTCACTCTGTGCTTTTAATATCTCTTTATAATCTTTGTCATAAATATCTATACCGATTTTTTGCTTGCAATCTGCAACCATAGAAGCAAAAGCTCCAAGTGTGGCATTATGAAAATCTCTTCGCTTGCTATCTATCTGCTTATATTGTTCTTGCTTATCTTTAATACCTGATGCGCTATAGCCTATTACTGCAAATAGTGCATCAGACTTGTAAATGAACTCATAATAGTTTTTTATTATTCTCGAGTTCTTTTCCTGTGCCGGATTGTTAGTAATGATATATTTTATCCAACTGATATCTTCTTTCAATTTCTTATGATAATCTGTTGGAAAGTGCAGATTTTCAATATTCCGTTTTAAATACACAGCTCTCTTTATTTCATCATCTTTCTCAAGCTTGATCCCGTTCATGCCTAATTGCGTTATAAAATCCTGAGCTGTCTGATAAAACTTTTGGTGGTCTGCGTGATCGCACCTGTCTTTGCATCTACCATCTGGTTTTGCTGAGCAAAATGCTAACTTTCCGTCTTTTGTCAAAGCCAGAATCTTTTTCTCCATATCATTTGATCTCCTGAATTATTACATCATTTGCTTGACTACGCCCAATACATAATCTCTTAAATCTTTCTCAAAATCGATGTGTTCATCTTTTGTATAAAACCTTTCAAAGCCTTTCTCTTCTGCCACAGCATTGATTCTTTCCACAGTGCTTTTACAATTGTAAACGATGAGTTCTTTTTCTTTTTGGGTATGGCAGTCATCACATCGAACAATATCGAATAAAGAATGCACATCCTCTATAAAAGACTCATCACATCCTGAAGCTATTATTTTCTTGATTACTTTATTATCAAACATTTCAATTCCCTGTCCTTATCATTTATAACAATATACGAATTATTCGGATAGAATCACATCGGATTTGGCGATTTCCTCTCCGGGTTTCCGGTAAACAAAATGCGTGGCATCGTTGGACAGGCAGCCTGCCATATTATGCCTGCATTTAAGAACATATCCGTCGTCTTCTAAATCATAATATGTGTTTTTGCAATTCTTACAAATATGCAGGGGCACTTCAGATTTGATTAGTTCTTCTCCGGGTTTCCGATAAACAAATTGCATGGCTCCGTTGAGCAGGCAGGTCGCCACATTATGCTCGCATTTAATTATAGCATATTCTTCGTCTTTAAAATAATAATAGATGTTTTTGCAATTCTTACAAACATTATTGTAGCGATAAGTCTCGATAGGTTCGTATTTTCTTTTGTTACTCATTTCGAATGCTCCTTTATTTAAGAATGCTATGAAATCAACTTTCAATGTTAATTATAGCGACCGTATGCCCAAAAAATTGAGCATTTTATATACTGAATCCAATTTTTTTGATTTTTTCAGGTTCATTGCCCATCTGCTTCACGGATTCTATGTCGCATGCTTTTATCAACTTGATATCTTCTTTTGTAATCTCTTTTGGTTCGCCGATCCGAAAGAGCCTTTCCGCTTGATTCATCTGAGCCTGTTCTAGGAGATTCCGGGCGTATCTTCCATTGCCAAAATCAGAGAGACAGCAGACTTCTTCGAAAACGGATCTGCATTTATTTAGTGCTCCTGCAGTGAGATTCAATTCCTTTTCTTTGGCCATCAGCTTGAGTATGCTGACCATCTCCTCAGGGTCATAATCTTTAAAATGCAGATGAAAGGCGATCCTGCTCTTCAGACCTTCGTTGGTGCGGATGAAGTCTTTCATTTTCTCCGGATATCCTGCAAAGACGACCAGAACATCGTTTCTGTAGTTCTCCATCAGCTGAACTATCATATTGATTGCTTCCTGTCCGTAAGTATTGCTGCCATCGGCAAGGGAATAAGCCTCGTCTATGAACAGTATACCACCTTTGGCAGATTTGAATTTGTCTTCTACTATTTGAGCGGTCCATCCCACATACTTTCCGACCAAGTCGCTTCGGGAACATTCGACGAGATGGCCGCTTTTTAGAACCCCTTCTTCTTTGAGAATCTGAGCCATCAGCCTGGCAACGCTGGTTTTCGCAGAGCCGGGATTGCCGTAGAACATCATATGGGGAAGGGTAACGACGGACGATAATCCCATGTCATGCCGTATAGTCTGGATCTTTGATGAATCTATGACCCGGTCAATGGTCTTTTTTATATCATCGAGCCCGATCATTTCCATCAGTTTGTCATAGGGTCTGCTCTTCGGTTTTTCGGCCTCGATATGATATGTATCTATTTCGGCATAAGCAGGATAAATATGAGTTTTGAGCCCCTTGCCGTACCATCTCTCGTAAGCGAAAAAAATATCAGAAACATTATATGATTCTTTTTCGGGAAGATAAGTTTGCAGATCATCGTCGGCGTACTGACTGAATTCGCTTCTTTGCGCCAGATCACGGAGATATGAAACTGCCTGCCGGTAGTCGCCGTAGCCCTCTTCGATCTCAATTATATCTCCGTTTGCCAGGATCCCTGTCAGAGTCTCGCCGCGTATCACTGAGCTGCCGGATATGTCGACGAAAATGAACAGGGTATCATTTCCGTATTTGCCGAGCTGATTACCCAGTTCCTTTGCAATTGATAAATATCCTGTTGCGTAGTTGTTTATCTCGTATTCCGCTGAAAGATCTACGATCACGGTGCCGCCACGGCATGACGGAAATATGTTTTTGAAGTTGACTTCTTTCGATGCTTTATCAGTAATGTTGCTGACTGTTGTGACTCGGCCCCCGGGAAGTCTGTTGTTGTGCAGAAGTGCTGTAATTAGAATATCAGTGATATCTTTTGCAGCTCCGCAGGAGCCGGCAGAAATGTAATAGTGCACAGGGTGGCCGTAGTATTTCCTTGTGTTTTTCCTTGAATAGATCCGGCTTATTTCATCCAAAAAACTTTTTGATGCCATGATTTTTTTCGCTTCCATAAGACACTTTTCTTTAGGGTATCTTTTCTTGTCCTTGATGTCTTCAGATATTTCATACGCAGGACTATGAAAAAGGGAAGCAGTGGCATATATGTCCAGACCAAGTGTGTGAATAATGGAGTTTGTTGGAATACCTTCTACCTCTCCCAGCTTCGCTGAAAAGTCCGTGATCGTGATTTCACGGCAGGAAAGTATCTTGGCTTTGCCTATAACTTTTGAAATGATCGATATGCATTCCTGTTCAGTGTGGGTTTTGATGTCATAAGCTAAAATGGCAGACATCCTGTTATCCACTCCTTTAGTCAGCGCCGCAAAAAAAGTATTACCGGATCCTTTGAATGATTTCATCAGCTGCTCATTCAGACTTCCCAGCAAACGGATGTATTCTACACGCTTTGAATAGTCGTTATCGAATCTGCCGGATACAGCTTGTGATATTTCCTTGCTGGCTATTTCAAATTCAATTTTTTTTAATATCATTTTTCCCTCCGCTGATTGTTTGAAATGTAGATTATGCTATAATGATACAAATACAATGCTCAATTTTTTGAGCGTACATGATATAATATAAAGAGGCGAAAAATCCACAAGCCTTTGTTTCAGGGAGGATCATTATGAAAGGGGAAAAGATAAATCAGACCAGACGCACTATTATGTTTCTGGAGTATCTTAAGAAAAATACGGATCCGGATCCGGATCACAAAATCAATCTAAAGGATATAAGAGAGTATTTCGAAGGAAAGAATATTAACCTGGGCAACCGGACTACGGTGCATACATTTCTTGTTAATCTTGCAGATGCAATGAATCTGGATGAGAATGATATACCTCTTCCGGACGATGACTGGCGAATCGTTTTTGATGATTACAAAGCTGTGTACGGGGAAGCTGGTGATACAGAAGAATTTGAAAAAGATTATCTTCAAGTGAGTAATCTGTATTATAATCCCGAGTTTTCTCATGAAGATATCAGCAGTATGGTAGAAGCCATAAACTTCTCTCGTACCATGGAACCGGAAAGAGCGGATAAACTGATAAAGACACTTGAAGAAAAATTCGCTTCTAAACACTACAAAGCAAGCGCCAGTAATGTCTGCAAGATATATGAGACCCCGAAATATGACATACAGCAGCTGAGAGACAACCTCAGGACGATACAACAGGCTATAGATGAAAATGTCCAGATCAAATATAGATTCAACGGGTACACACGTGAAAGAAAACTGGCTCCTGCGGGTAATTATGAAAGGATTGCCAGTCCGTACTATATTGTGGCCAATGATGGGAAATACTATCTGCTGGCAGCAAACGAAAAATACAAGAACACATATATACTGCGCGTGGATCTTATGTCGGATGTAAGCAAAACAGAATCGAAACGGATACCTAAGAGAGAAGTCGAAAATATGCCTCAGCATTGGGATTCGGAATATACACTTACACATCTTGGTATGTCTTACGATAAGCCGCAGTACATGACGCTAAGAGTACTAAGTAAAAAAGATCAGTACGGGAAATCCATCGAGCCTGAATACAATTTTTTGTTCGCCGCTTTTGGTGACAAGTACGAATATCTCGGACCTGATAAGAACGACAAGAACTACGATCTGGTCCAAGTGTTGTGTTCTCCTTACGGAATGATAAACTTCGCTCTTCAGCATGCAGAAAAGATGGAAGTCCTGGAACCTGAGGAAGTCAGGGAAGAAATACAAAACAGGATCAAACAGATGGCTGAGATGTATGGGGTTATGAAAGAGGGGAAAAAGTAAGAGTTTTCAAAGGATACTCTGTGCTCTCTAATCGGTGGTCATGCAAGCTACGTGACCACCGGTTATTCTATTATATCTAGTTTGTTTTCCGGAATCCCGACTGCTTTAAATGCTTCTTGCAATTCATCTTTGGCTTTGCATATGAAAGATAGATCCTCATTGAAGAGGTCTTTGTTTCTGACTGGCTTGTCATCTTTATATTTGATTTTTCCCTCGTTATCTCGTTCGTATTGATAGTATATACGGTAACCACGCTGGATGATGAGTTTAGCAGCGTTTATATAAAAGGTTTCTTCGTTTCCGCGAGCTGATGGTTCTTCATCTTTCTGTAACACAACCTCTGGTGATTGAATATTTTTTACATTCCAGTCTTTGTTTACATAGTCGTTCATATAATGCTCGATGACGTATTGTTTCCAGGGTTCGTTTTTCTTATTGTAGATTTCGTATAAAGTTATTCCTATTTTTTTCCCTTTGCCTTCCACAATAAAGTCTTTAATATTTTGTAGTTTTGCGTCCCAGCGATCATTGCCTCCGCCTTTATTAGATCCTTTTATATTTGGTATTGTTGTCATATTTCCACATGTGTACATCACATTAAGAAAAGGTTCAAGATAATAAAACTTGTTGACATTATCAGATATGTATTCCTTTAATTTTTTCGGTCCAATATTTTTTGTCATGCTAGGGATAATACTAATATCGGCCACAATAGATTTGCCGGTACATATATCTGAGGAGAGTTCTATTTCCATACTAGTGTCTTTATTATTGCCCTTTAGAATCCATTTTTCTGCGCTGCTTGATTTTGTTGCAACTGCATTCCAATTATTATAATTATATTGTGGATAGTTTTTCTTAATTTCACAAATTGAATAACGCAGTTGTTCAACATGTGGCCAATAATTAGGTGCAGCATCCCATCGAAAAGAATATCTCAACAATCTATCCGTATCCCAATCACCCGGAAGTTTATATATAAAGTTTGTGTTTGCAAATGATTTTAATTCATCAATAATAGGTAATTTCTTTTCATTATTATTTTGACTCTTCCAATTAAAGCACGTATGAAAAATAGACACAGAGTTAACATTTTTGGGGATTCTACGAGTAATAAAATTTTTGGCGACATTATCAAGGTTATTAAGAAAAAGGATTTCATAAAAATCAAGATCAGATTTATTATTATTTGGATTATCTATGATGTCCTTGATGTCCTTTTTCCTTAACCGCCCATACTCCTTCGTTATATCATAAAGAAATCCACCTCGTTCGAACCATTTATCTTTCATTTTCATATTATCCCTTTCGTTCCGTTATATGTCGGAGATCAAACTTATTTGGCAAAGCACTCTTAACCTAAAATGGATAATGTGAAAAGAGTACAATTACCTGCAACAGTTGGAGTGTGTTTTGATTTTACACACAACATTGCTGCACGACTTCCTGTCCGGCCATTATGTAGCGGACCAGTTCTTCCGGCCTGTCAAATCCTTTGCAAAGATCCAGCAGATCATTTTTTTTCAGTTCGGGTGTCTCGTATTTGATGCCTTTGTTTGTCAGGAAATCTGTAAAGAACTTCATCAATCCGCCGCACCGGTCACTGCCAAGACATCCGGGGTATCCGTACAGACTCATGTTGTTATCGTAGTTTGGCGCCATTTTGATAATGCTGCCATCCTCCTGCGAAGTGAGAAAGCCGTAATTCTTCAGATGGCGATCAACGTTGTTCATCAGTGAGTCAAGGTAAATGATGTCCAGATACTGTGAGGCAAGTGCCGGACCCATTGCCATCAGCTTATCGTAATTATATTCATAATCATCTTCCAGCTTGCCGTGCATTACAGCGTCAGCATGCTGGAGATTATATTCGCCTTTTGTGAAATCGAGAGTGCGGATATAGTCGCCATCCATCTCGTAGTGCGCCATATCAAAACCCAGCAACCGGCCAATGCGGTATGTCAGGATTTCTGCCTTTTGCTGAAAGTCCGGCTCTCTTTTGTATAGCCACCATTCATCACCGATGAGGCGCCAGCCTTTTTCCTGTGTGCCGATATTGGTAAGCTCCGGCGTTCTTGAAGGAGCTTTGCCTATCATTTCGTTGTCACTGTCCAGAGCCATGCGAAAGTAGATATCATTAGTGAACCGGATATCGTCCCATGTCTCGGATCCTGTGCGGACCCAGAAGTTATCCGTGACGCAGGCCGCATTGTAAGCCATAGCAGTATCGTAGTCAGAAGCGAAACGAGACAGCCCATGGACTTTTTTCAGTATGCGGGAATTCGAACGGACGCCCTCTATAGCTCTGCTACTGATCCATGTGTGGACATCGTTTGTTCTCTTGATGAACATAGGACAGAGCGCAGGATCAATAATGGTGAGACCTGAATCAGTCAACACCGCCACTTCATTATCTGCGGACATTATGTGCAGTTTCATTCGCGCTCCTCCTTTCCGATGTTCTCAGTATTATAGCATAAATCCAGCAGTTCCTGCACTTTTATTAAGCGATATGCGAAATATGTGCTTTGATGCCGCCGTTTCAAAAAATTTAATAATAATCTCCCAAAAAAGATATCAATGCTCAATTTTTTGAGCATCGCATAGATATAATTGAATCAGAAATTACGAAAGGAGGTATCTCATATGAGCAAAATGAAAAGCTTGTTATTCGAACTTAATCATGTCAAAACACAGAAAGGCAACGCAGAATACGAAAAAGTAATAAAAAAAGAAATAAGGAAAATCGCCATAAATAATCTGAACAAAGTGATGAGAGGGGAGATGTAAATGAACAAGAAAGAAGCACTGTCGCTTGTAAAAGATTACTTCAAAAAAGCAAATATAGGGTACAGACCGCTGAATGAAGACGGCTGTCTGAAAGATATGGAGGATATTGATACTCTGTATTTTGCCACTGAAGATGACAATGTGATCAGCAAAGTGGTCGAGACAAGCATCAGGTTCAAAGATGAACACATGTATTGCCAGACATACTATTGCCAGCCAATAGAGGCTGAAGACGGGCATGGCGATGAGAGAGCGGCGCGCATCATGAATTATATAAATGGCAATGTAACATATCAGATGGATACGCTGTATGACCGCACGATTATATACGATGAAGAAAACAAAGACGTATACAGCGGAACGCTTATCAGATATGAAATGCTAGAGAAATATTTCACTGATACGATGTGGTACATTCTAAACTTTTGCCCGCATATGATGGGCGATCTGTGCTACTCCATAGTCGGATATATCTGTGGAACCCTGGATTTTGACAAGGCAAAAGAGTCGATAGGGGTAATGCAAGAAATAAGGGGTTCCAGATAGACAAGTTATTGTGGTTCGTAAGAGATAGAATAGAAAGGAAAAAACAATGAAAAACAACAAAAAAATTAATGCACAATACGATGTGAAAAACGAGATAGGTGGCGAGATGATGAGATGGCTCGATCATGTCTGTGATATAAAGGATAGCATCGGCAGTGACTGGGATGCACTGGATCCGCTGCAGAAGATATGTCTGTACTGGCTCATGGGCAATATCTGCGCATCCAGTGAGATAAGGCTGTTTGACTGTGACAGCTCTGATTATTCAAAGCAGATCCTCGATGAATTCCCGGTAAGAAGAGAAGCTGAGAATCTCGCGGAATTCAGCGATACGCTTACATCTGCATGGTCACCGTTAAAGAAATTTCTCGGGCTGTCTTGCGGAAAAAAGACAGGCACTTATCAGCTGCTGTCAGCAGAGGGAGAATTCTCGAAAGAGTGTCGTGCCAGACTTGAAAAAGCCGGTGCGATGGATTTCCTCGCAGTAAGCCATACTATCGGCAACTTCATGCCGGTGCCCAGAGGATTCAACTGCGCAAGGACAGGCTACACCGGAGCACCTGATTATCTTGCGGCTTATGACCAGACGGATCTTTGCCTCATGGCAATCAAAGAGTATTATGATATCCACACCAGTCACGATCCGAATAGGGATCAGACGATACCGGATACCGATCCGCTCAGGAAACTGTTTTGTATAAAGAGCCGGGATGAAGGCAAAAGAGAGATATCGTATGCCAAAGCATGGCTGGATCACTTCGGATGCTGGAGAACATTTGTTGAGAAGAATATGCTGCTGTCTATGGTCGATGAAAACTATCTGCCAATACCGTTCTTCCCGGGGCATTCGCTGGAAATACCATATCCCGATAATGATGAAGACTGGAAAACATTTTTCAGTACCGCGGCGCGGCTTATAAGAGAACGCAGCGAGCACATCGTAAACAGCATCGCAAAGGTGGCTTTGAATTGATATATGGAGAAACCCCATGTGGCGACATCCTGGACATATTGGATCAGGACAAAGAGACAGACAGTAAGAACAAGAAAGAATCCGATAGTAAAGATCAAAGAGAAAGTGAGCGCTGAAATGGATATAAATACAGTAAAAGAAATAGTGTCAAGATACTATGACCATCATGATTCGAAATATGTATTCGGCGGTCGCAAAAGCAATGTCGACTACTTTTACAATACTGAAAGATGGGACTGGTATTATGACTATTGGACAAGTCTGGAAAGTGATTTTTTCAAAAAAGCCGGAGCACCACACAACATATACATGAATTATTACGATGAGTCAGTGGAAAAAAAGAAGATGTTAGAACTTGATATGCTTGTAGCTCTGAAAAAGAAAAAGATGCCTTCCGGCTATATGGATTACATAACGCTTGTATTCCATCCCATAACAGGGATTGAATTTCGCAGCACATATGGTAAGCCGGCCATGAAAGTCAAGACAACGTACAGACCAGTATTGAACATGCATTTAAGAGAGGATGGTGAACTGTACTGGAGTGGATTCAATAACACTTTTTACTATTTCAGATTCACTTCATTTCTCAACAGGTTGCTCATGCGCAATGAAAGTTTCAGAAATGTGCTGGCCGACATCTTTATGATGTTGGGCGAAGAAAAGAAGATACTTAAAGATGTTGCAAGGACAATAAGAAGTGACCACTACTTCGCAAACCCCATCAAGATTCACGACGCATGTAAATACAGAACGCCGGATGAACTGATCAGAGGCGAATCAGAACAGCCTTTAATGATCAACTACAACAGAAAAAACATGAATTATTCCTGGTATGTGACGAAGGTTGCTGAATTCATAAAGCCGGCTGACTGGGGATTGCTTCTATCGATTCCGAAGGATGAATTCATGGAATGGATTGGCGCCGGTGTGAAGAACTTTTCAGACCCTGTAATGATCAAGTGGGCTTTGTCAGATTTTTTAGTACGATATTATGCTAACAGATTGTTCGAGACAGCTGAAGATATACCGAAAAGAATATTCAAAAGGTTCGAATTCATTGCAAGAGACTACGGAGAGCTTTGTATAGATACGGGAGAACTCATCTCTCTCCGAAAAACCAGGCCACGTGCTCTGGAAAATGCCCATGACGCTGCAAGGGATCAGATGGTTCGCTATGCTCAGATAAATGAAGCAGAGTTCAAACAGCCCTTGCTGGCAGAAGACAGCAAGTTTCTTGAACTGAAAGAGCTGCTGCCTGACGACTTCAAAATGATCGACAGTACGCCTGCACTATATGATGAAGGAGAAAGACAACACAATTGTGTGTTTAACTATAGGAGCAAAGTGCGTAATGACAAAATAGCAATTTTTCACTGGGACATAGATGGGCGTGAATATACCATCGAATTCGGGCGCGAAAGAGGGGCATATTGCATCAGGCAGATGGTGCAGAAATACAATCGCCCTGCATTGCCGGAGGATGTAGAAATCGTGCGGAAATATCTGAAAGAAAAAACGAATAACCGGTAAATGCTCAAAAAATTGAGCTTTGTATTTGTATAATTCAATCATAGAAAAGATGATCCAATAGCAACAAGAAAGGAAAAATAATATGAGCGAAAAAACAGGAACAGTAAAAGTCACCGAAACTCTTAAGGTAATAATGAATGGCGCAGATGAAGAAAAATGGAGAGAGTTTACCGACTCTGAAGAAGCGGGCAGATGGCTCATGGATGAAGCAACCGGGAATACCGGATTATCGGTGGGTGAAGGGAAAAAAGCACTGGGCATCATGGCGGTCGGAGAAAAGGCTGAAATGGAGACTAATGGCAATATTATCATGAAAATAAGGAACAAGAGCTATTTAGAGCATGCTTCCTTTGCTATGTGGGAAAGGACGCTGATGGAATTGTACCATCATGTGCACGATATTAAAATCGGCAAAAAAGAAAAGCTGTTCATAAAACTGGCAGTAGCTGAAGAGGGGGCCGAGATCGACTTTCAGAATGAGACAAGACAAATAAAAAAGCTCTGACGGCTATGGGTTTGCCAGAAGATAGAAATAACGGAGAATTGAATATGGAAGGAGACCTACTATGAATTACATTAAAGCAATAACGTTAGATAAGATGAAGAATATGATGCCAATAATGGCACTTGTTGGTTTGTTGGTACTGATATTGATGTTTAGTACTTGTAAGGTCAGTGCCGTGGATAAGGATGTGGCAAAAGAATTGAAACTCGGTGTTAAAACAACTGAGACAGTAACTACAGACGGCGAAGGAATCCAGATGACAGGCCCCCCTGTCATCTTTTTATATTCATATCAAAACAAGCGATTCTGTAATTAGGTTTCACAAATGGAGATATGAGGCATTGTGTAAAAAAGATTTCAACATTTTACTGAGTCTGCGAAGCTAATTTACCAGTCCGATATTGCAAGAATAAAGTTTAGTGGCAGCTGTTGCTGAAAAAACTTTCAACAAATACAATAAGGTATGAGGAGTGAAAGTACTTTCAACGACCACAGGGAATTGAAGTGAACAACCATGTTTGGAATCAGACTGGTTTGCGGTGCGAAACCCAAAAACGTTAAAACAATTTTCACAATTTCTTCAGCAATAAAAGAAGTGAAAAAATAATAAGAAGCAAAGAAAGCTGAATACGGATTGCCGTCAGGCATGCTATCCAATAGAATTTTTCGTAAAAATGCCGTATATCGAAGTCACATACTCCCACATCCTCGTCAAAGGGATAAGTATTCCATTTGAATGACAAGGAGATGTTTATAAGTTATAATTACATTAATTGAAAAGCTAGTTATAGTAGTTCCTAAATAGCGAAGCGGGAGGAGATCATCTATGAAAAGAAGAATAATAGTGTCACTAATGCTATCTATGGTACTGTGCGCGGGCTTGCTCATTCCGGGAGAAGCGTCAGCGGCGGTAAAGAAGCCCGGCAAGGTTAAGATCCAGACGGTCAAGTGCGTGAGCACCAATAAGGTTAAAGTCACATGGAAGAAGCTTTCGAAGAATGTGAAGAAGTATCAGGTATACAGAAAGTCCGGAAGCGCAAAGTGGAAGCTCATAAAAACACTGCCGAAGTCAAAGAGGGTTCTATCTTCAACGGTTGAATACGATGTAAAGACGCAGTTTAAGGTTCGTGCAGTAAACGGAAAAAAGAAAGGTAAATTCAGTGCTGTAAAGTCCATTACCATTAAGAGAATAAAGCTGGAGAAAAGTGAACTGACCATGGAAAATGGCAAGCCGAAGGCTATTAGAATAAAAAACGCTGTTGGCACGGTTATCTGGAAGTCAAGCGATAACGAAGTTGCGACAGTATCGAACGGCACAATCACTGCAAAGAAACCGGGCATTGTGACTATTACAGCAAAAAACCGTGGACAGTCGGTACAATGCAAGTTGTTTGTAAACGGATTTATAGATGTATCGGCCGGTTACGATTCACTTAATAATTTCAGAACCAGTCCCGGGGTATGGTTCTGGGCCAAAGATAACAAAAACAAAATTTCATTCAATAAAGCGGGGGAAGTTACTCTTCAGCCCCTCGCCAAAAATGTGGCCCTTGAAAAAACGGCGCGCATTCGCGCAAAAGAGATTGCAACGAAATTCAGCCACACGAGACCGGATGGCGGAAGTTGCTTTAGCGCATTTCCGGGTGGATGCTATGCCATGGGTGAAAATATTGCGGCCTGGCAGACTGATATAAATGAAGCCACGGAGGACTGGAAAGAGACCAATGAATCATTTGACGGTCAGGGTCACAGGCGTAACATGCTTAACAAAGAATTCAACTGCGTGGGAATAGCCGGATACATGCATAAAGGTGCTTGCTACTGGGTGCAGGACTTTGCAGCGATATAAGTTATGGGGATGATAGAAATTAGCAAATGGTGACAAGAGCCGTCCCCCCTGTCACCTGGCAACGGAATAACCCGTTTCACGGGGACAGGCTTTTTGTTTCACTAGTTCGAGGCACATAGTTGAGAGGTATTGATATGAGAAAAGCAAGTAAACGTTTACTCACCATTTTGATGGCGGCGGCGATTACCATGTCGCTGATTTTTGGCATGCCGGCGGGCACTCCCGGCATAGCGGGCATTCCCGGCCAGGCGGACACGGCCCTGGCCAAGTCAAAAACCCGCACCCTCAAGCTGGATTACAAGGTCGACACACTTCTACGGGATGAAAAGACCAGCGCCATATACGCCATCAGATATTACCATTCCAAAGCGAAATACACCTACAGGTCCGGCAACAAAAAAGTTGCGACGGTAAGCAAGAAGGGCGTAATACGCGGCGTCAGAGCCGGCAGGGCGAAGATTACAATAAAGGAGCGCTACAAGGGCAAGACCAGAAAGGCCATTCTCACAATCAGAGTTTTAAATGCCACCCTGGATAAAGACACGATTGAAATATATAGAGCGCGTAATCCTGAGAGCGACAATCTCGATTTCTACATTAAGAACAAACTACCCAAGGCCAGGTACGTATTCACTTCCATGGACAAAAGCCGCCTGACAGTCACTGCCGGGGGCACAATTATCGTAGCCAGGACAGTCGGCACAGTCAAAGTTGCCGTAAAGGAAATATACAAGAAAGAGACCAGGCACTTAGGTTATCTCAGAATCAAAGTGATCCCCCCGGAGTTCGAGGCCAATGGCAAGACGGAAAAGCTAAAGTTAGGTGACGAGGATTATGATTATCTGGATATATTTGACTATCTTATTAGCGGAACGTATATCTACACAGTCATATGTGAAACGAAGGCGGAGCTGGATGAATATAAAAATGACCCGAGCCTATTGCTTGGCGATGGTTCAAATGATGACACAGTTCTCAGATTCGAAGAAGAAGATGGCGAGTGGACCGGTATAATAGAGGCTATTGCAACGGGCACAAGATATATCGGTGTATTCGACCAAGTGGAAGATGAGACGCCCATGTTCATAGGCTGGTGTAAGGTGGTGGTGAGAAAATGAAAGTAAGAATCATATTGGTAATACTGGCAATGGCTCTGGCAATAACCGTGCCCGGGGTTTTCGGGGAAAAGGCGGCAGCCAAGTCCGAGAAGACCAGATTCCTGGTTACCCACGAATATAAAAGGGATACGCCAAGGGGAAAATTTTATAAAAAGTATGTGAGAAAGTACAAGAAGACAGGCGAGCTGACCTGGTTTCGTGACTATGACTATGTGTCGAAAGAAATAATCAAATACTATTATGGGGAAAAGAGACGTATCATCAGGCTGAAAGATGCAGGCATTCCCGATACAAAATTCTTCTATTCAGGTGGCGGCAGAACTGTAAAGTGCGGATATTACTATAAGCACGATAAAAAATTCCGTATTGTTGAAAAATATAAATTCACAAAGACCGGCAGGGTGAAGGAATATCATGATGTGGTAGGTGGCGAGAGATATGTGCTCAGATACAAAAAAGGCAGATTGGTGGAGATGCGCCATTATGATAGGAAAGGCAAGCTGTGGCTGAAAAATAGAGCAAAATACAACAAGCGCGGCTGGCTCACAAAGCTTAGCAATACCTATTACAGGTTCTTTGGTGGAACAAAGTTCAAGAAGCCAAGGAAAGAAGTGTCGGCCAGATTCACATACAAGATCGGTAAAAAGTATGTGTATCGATACGGCAAGTATAAGGAATATAGCGAGGGCGGCACCTATAAAGTAACCACAAAATATCGCAAGAAGTACAAGGTAAGAGGAAATCTCTACACCGACCCGTTTGAAATGCCATACCTGCCGGTGAAAGATGGCGATATGAGATACAAATACAAATTCTACAAACATGGCGCTTTCCGCGGACTTGTAAAGAGTGTGAAAAGCTACGATGGAAAAAGCTTTTACAATGAGATTAAATACAAATACAAGAAAGTGAAGATGAGCGACCGCAGAGCCCGCATCCAGCACTACCTGACAGGCTACTTTGATGAAGCGATAATGATGACCGACGAGGTGTGGTACGAACATCTGGCATCTGAGTAAAGCGTTTCACGGGGACAGGCTTTTTGTTTCACTAGTTAGAGGCACATAGTTGAGAGGTATTGATATGAGAAAAGCAAGTAAACGTTTACTCACCATTGTGATGGCGGCGGCGATTACCATGTCGCTGATTTTTGGCATGCCGGCGGGCATTCCCGGCATAGCGGACACGGCCCAGGCCAAGTCCGCCGGGTACAGAGTGGTTATGACAAAGGAGTACTACAGGGGCTCCGTGAAGGATAAGTTTGAAAAAATACGTGAATTCAAATATAAGAAGACCGGGGAACTGATTCGGTTTAAATACTTTTTCGGCAAGATTACAATTAATTACTATTACGGAGGGAAAAGACGCCTTACCCGTGCGAAGGAAACCGGTAAATCCCCCGATAAATTTACCTACTCAAACAAAGGTAGAACAGTCACAAAGGGTAGCTACAACAAGAGCAAGAAGAAATACATTCTTGAGGAAAGGTATGTATTCACAAAGACCGGCAGGTTGAAGGAATATCGAAATCTGGTAGATGGCGTGCGGTATACATTCAAGTACAAAAAAGGCAAAATGACCGAAATGCGTCACTACGATTGGAAAGGCAGGTTGTGGCTAAAAAGCACGGCTAAGTATAATAAGCGCGGCTGGCTTACGAGAATTACAAATACAAGTTACAGGAACCGTTTCGGCGAAAAAAACAAAAAGCCATTAAAGTATGCAGCAGTGAAGCTTAAATACAAAGTCAAGAAAAACAAAATATATAGATACGGGAAATATAAGGATTACGAGTTTGGCGGTTATGAAAAATATAATCAGCAATACAATCGAAAATACAAGGTAAAGGACAGTCTCCACCTGGATCCCTTTGAAATGCCTTACCTGACGGTAAAAGACTATGATGATAAATACAAGTATAAATTCTATAAGAGCGGCAGCGCAAAGGGGAGGGTGAAGATTGAAAAAAAATATCGAGGCGGCTCCATCGATGAAATTAAATATAAATATAAAAGAGTTAAATTGAGCCTGCGTCGCGCTCGAATCCAGCACTACCTCACCAGAGGATTCGAGCCTCACGTAATGTACGCTGACCCGGATCTGTACTATGACCTGGCAAAGGATTAACCCCTTTTTTATTCTCGCAGTTGTATGGCGTTCCAATTGTGATATAATGTTCGGAGCGATGCGTGAACGAAGCGCAATCGGAAAATTATTTAGCAAAGAGAAAGATTTAAAATGGAAACGAAAATTTTAGAACCGACCAAGGAAAACATTGAACTGGCGGCGAAGGTCCTGGCTGACGGCGGCCTCGTTGCATTCCCCACGGAGACAGTCTACGGCCTGGGCGCCAACGCACTGGATCCCGTGGCAGTAAAGAAAGTCTACGAAGCCAAAGGCAGACCCAGCGACAATCCCATGATCGTCCACATTGCCAGAGCTTCCGACATCGGCCAGCTGACCCCCATGCTCAGCGCCGACATAGTAAACGTAATCGACAACTTCTGGCCCGGCCCCCTTACCATAATCGTGAAGCGCAAAGAAGGCGTCCCCAACGAGACTACAGGCGGCCTGGACACAGTAGGCGTGCGCCTTCCCGATAGCGAAGTAGCCCGCGCCCTCATAGAGGCATCCGGCGTACCCGTGGCAGGCCCAAGCGCCAACCTTTCCGGCAAGCCCAGCCCTACGAGAGCTCAGGACGTAATCGACGACCTCAACGGCAAGGTGGACATCATTCTAAAAGGCGACGACTGCAGAGTGGGCATCGAGTCCACGGTTCTTGACATGTCCGCGGAAAAGCCCATGATTCTCAGACCGGGAATCATTACAGCCGAGCAGGTGGAAGCTGCCATCGGCAAGGAAGTCGGCTACGACCCCACACTGAACGTGGACCCGAGGGACATGGAAGAGCGTGGCGACGAATTCAAGCCCAAGTCCCCCGGAATGAAGTACAAGCACTATGCCCCCAAGGCGGAGATGCTCATTGTGGAAGGTGAGCGCGAGGCAGTAAAGAAGGAAATCAACCGCCTCCGCGGCCTCAACGAAAAGCTGGGCAACAAAGTAGGAATTCTATTCTTCGAAGAGCAGGACTTCATCGAAGCGGCCCACAGCTTCTTCGCGGAATTAAGAGATATGGACAAGCAGGGCGTGGACATCATTCTGGCAGGAGCCCTAAGCGACGTGAACGGCGTTGGCTTCGCGGTAATGAACCGCATGCTCAAGTCCGCAGGATACAATATTGCTAAGGTATAATTAGGGCGCCGGCAGGTGCCCCGTAAACGAAAGAGAGTAGCGACAGATGGAGAAAATAGCCGTCGCCAGCGATCATGGCGGCTTTGAACTAAAGGAAATAATCATAGGTTATTTGTTTTCGAAAGATGTGGAGGTGATAGACTGCGGTACGGATTCCCCCGTGTCCGTTGACTATCCCCTTTTTGGAAAAAAGTGCGCGGAGATGGTTGCCTCAGGCAAGGCTGACCGGGGAATCGTCGTCTGCGGCAGCGGCATAGGCATTTCCATTGCCGCCAACAAAGTCAAAGGAATCAGGTGCGCCCTGTGCACTTCCGTGGAAATGGCCAAGCTTTCCCGGCAGCACAACAACGCCAACATGCTGGCTCTGGGCGGCCGCCTGACAGAGACCACACTGGCTCTTGAAATATTGGAAGCCTGGCTGAATACTGAGTTCGAAGGCGGAAGACACAAGAACCGCACTGACATGCTCGACGAAATGTAGGCACAAGGAAGGAGAAGACTTATGGGAAAAGTATATGTATCTGATCACCCGTTAATCCAGCACAAGACAGCAATGCTGAGAATGAAGGAAACCAACACAAAGGATTTCCGCGAGCTCGTTAAGGAGATTTCTCTCCTCATGGGCTATGAGGCCCTCCGAGACCTGGATCTGGAAGAAAAGGAAATCGAGACACCCATTTGTCCCACTACGGTGAAGATGCTTCCCAGCAAATCCATCGCCATCGTGCCGATCTTAAGAGCAGGCCTGGGACTGGTGGAAGGACTGCTGGAGCTCATTCCCACGGCGAAAGTCGGCCACGTAGGCCTTTACCGCGACCCGGTGACTCACGAGCCTCACGACTATTACTGCAAGATGCCCGAGGACCTGACCAGCAGAAGAATCTTCGTAGTTGACCCAATGCTGGCCACCGGCGGCAGTGCAGTAGCAGCAGTGGACTTCATCAAGAAGCTGGGGGGCAAGAACATTACATTCATGTGCCTCATTGCAGCTCCCGAAGGAATCCAGGCTCTGCAGGAAGCCCACCCGGACATCGACATTTACATAGCAGCCAAGGACGAGCGCCTAAATGAGAACGCTTACATCGTCCCCGGACTGGGAGATGCAGGCGACAGACTCTACGGCACGAAGTAAGTTATAGCAAAAAATAGAAAGGAGAATTTGCTCCGGCAATAGCGCCGGGCAAAACAGATAAATGAAAAACTTTATTCCCGATAGCGTAAGCGATAAAGAAAACGTTTTCGACGTCCTCATGGAGCGCGGCTTCATTGAGCAGTGCACCCATGAAGAGGAAATCAGAGACCTTCTCGGAAAAGAGAAAATCAAATTCTACATAGGCTTCGACCCGACAGCGGACTGCCTTCACGTAGGACACTTCATGCAGATCATCATCATGATGTACATGCAGAAGTACGGCCACACACCTGTAGTTCTTCTGGGCGGCGGCACCGGCATGGTAGGCGACCCTTCCGGCAGAACCGACATGCGCCAGGTTATGGACGTACAGACAATCGACGACAACTGCGCCCAGTTCAAGAAGCTCTTCGAGCGCTTCCTGGACTTCGACGACGAGTGGAAGTATGAAGGCAACAATGGCGTATACCAGCCGGGCAAAGAGAACAAAACTCCCGAGCCGGGCATGGCCATTTCCGTAAACAACGCAGAGTGGCTCAGACCCCTCAACTACGTCGAATTCGTCCGCGAAATCGGCACACACTTTAACGTAAACACAATGCTTCAGGCCGAGGCATTCAAGCAGAGAATGGCGAGAGAAAACGGTCTCTCATTCTTCGAATTCAACTACATGCTCATGCAGGGCTACGACTTCATGGTAATGGCCCGCGACATCGACATAAAGATGCAGTTCGGCGGCAACGACCAGTGGTCCAACATTATCGCCGGCGTCGAGCTGACACGTAAGGCCTGCCAGAAGCAGGTATACGGCATGACCATGGCTCTGCTCACAACCAGCACAGGCCAGAAGATGGGCAAGACCCAGGCCGGTGCACTGTGGCTGGACGGCTCCAGGACTACCCCCTACGACTTCTACCAGTACTGGAGAAACGTAGAGGACGCAGACGTAAACAAGTGCCTGAGAATGCTCACATTCCTTCCCATGGACGAGGTTAACCGCCTCTCCGCACTGGAAGGTCAGGAAATAAATCACGCCAAGGAAGTACTGGCCTTTGAAGTAACCAAGCTGGTACACGGCGAAGAAGAAGCAACAAAAGCCCAGGAAGGCGCCCGCGCTGCATTTGGCGGCGGTGGCATGAGCGCAAACATGCCCACCACAAAGATGGACGCTTCCGAATTTGAAGGCGAAGGCTACGGCGTCGCAGCCCTACTGAACAAGCTGGGTCTGGCAGACTCCAACAGCGAAGCCTTCCGCACCATCGACCAGGGCGGCGTCACCATCGGCGGCCAGAAAATCACCGACCGCAAAGCCACCGTCACAACCGACATGTTCGAAGACGGCAAACTCCTCGTCGAAAAAGGCAAAAAGAAAAAGCACATCGTCGAGATTTGATGACAGGGGGACGGTTCTCTTGTCACCTTTTGCCAACATCTGACAGCGTTACACAGGGACAGGCTTTTTGAAACAGCCTGTCTCTTTTGGTTTGGCAATGCATATCCAATCGCCCTCAACTGGGCTCTTGGATTCCGCTTACGGCTCAGCCTCGCTCTATAGCTGCCTTCGCCGGCTGGGGTTGGGGCCGGCGGGCAGCAGCGGGCTTCGCCGAGCGGAATAAGGAGCGTTCCATAGAGCGCTACACAGGGACAGGTCTTTTGAAACAGCCTGTCTCTTTTGAGTGGGCGGCGGATAGCCAAGACAAGAGCGTGCCGACATGTTTGCAATCAAAAACGAGCACAAACATGTCGCTAAGACAGGGCAGGCAACCGGAGATCAGCCAGAGCAGAACCTCAGCGACACGTTTGTCCTAAGAAATCACTGCAAACGTGTCGCAAAGTCAGGACTGACAATCGACCAACAGCCAGAGCAGGACATCAGCGACATGTTTCACCTAAGAAATCACTGCAAACATGTCGCAAAGTCAGGACTGACAATCGACCAACAGCCAGAGCAGGGCCTCAGCGACATGTTTCACCTAAGAAATCACTGCAAACATGTCGCAAAACCAGGACTGCCAATCGACCAGCAGCCAGAGCGGGACCTCAGCGACATGTTTCTCCTAAAAAACATTACAAACATGCCGCGCTGACACCTGGGCGGAACAAAAAGCCTGTCCCTGTGAAACGCAGTCGTGTATAATAAAGTTATGTATTTCAAATATGGCGAAAATGAAATTGAATATCTGAAGAGCAAGGACAAGAAGCTTGCGGAAATAATAGATAAGGTCGGGCCGATTAAGAGGCGCACGGAGCCTGATCTTTTTACGTCTGTGGTACACCAGATTGTAGGTCAGCAGATTTCGACAAAAGCGCAGGTCACAATTTGGAACAGGTTTCTCAACCTGCTTTCGGACGATAAACGAGGGCAGTCAGGAATAGAGCCCAATACATCAGAAACAGCAGCAGTCGAGGGTTCCCGAGCGCTGGTCACAGCCGATCAGATTTGTGCGCTGACTAACGAGGAGCTACAATCAGTCGGCCTGTCTTTCCGGAAGGTAGAGTACATCAAGGATTTTGCCGGGAAGGTTCACTCCGGCGAGTTCGACATCAAAGCGCTGAAAGACATGAGTGATGAAGAAGCCATTGAGGCGCTTTCCGCTCTTAAAGGAATCGGTGTGTGGACTGCGGAGATGCTGCTTCTCTTCTGCCTGCAGCGTCCGGACATTCTAAGCTACGGCGACTTGGCTATCCGCCGAGGAATGAGAATGGTCTACCGCCATCGCGAGTTGGACAAGAAAAAATTCGAAAAGTACCGCCGCAGACTTTCACCGTACTGCAGCGTAGCCAGCCTATATTTCTGGGCAGTTGCCGGAGGAGCCATTCCGGAGCTCACCGACCCGGCACCGAAAAAAAGGTGACAGGGGGTCTGACCCCTTTTCATCTTTTGACATTTTCTGGTGCAACAAAAAGCCTGTCCCCGTGAAACGCACCATGGCAATAGCCGATTCCCTGGCGGCGGCCAAGTACGACCTGGCCAAAGAGAAAGGGCTCATATAATCTAAAATGGCTGATCTAAGTTCTAGACCTAAGCAAGTCAGATGCAAGTGCGACGCGAATGGGCGGTTGGGCACGCTATGTGTACCTAACCGCCTTTCTTATGTGCGACAAATTTTTTCGCTTTTCGACTGTCAAGCTCCCGTATCAAACTCCCGCATTATCATTTGTTTGAACTGAAAAAAAGTGATACAATTATAAGTACAAGTTAAGTCAAGATGTATTAATCAAGAGGAACATTTTAGAAGATTGTAAAGTTATTAAATTAAGGAGGAGAAAATGATAAATCGACAAAAACTGATTTTAGTCATGTTGGTTGCCGTGGCAATCATGCTAGCTCCGATGTCTACAGCATATGCTGACACAGAGTCGGGCGAGATGACAGCCACGGAACAGAAAGATAAGATTTTTGACGAAGGTCGGCGAATCGATTCCTTCAAGCTTGATGGAAAATTCAACTATAAAAGCTTGGGGAACGATTCCGGCAAGCCGACATTCACACTAAACGCCAGCAGCATTCAAAATATCGTGAAGAACAAGCTGTTGCCTCAATGGAGTGAAGTCGCGACCTCCATCTTCCGCGATCAGGCGGGCCAGCTGGTCGACCTTTACGGCCATCTAAACAATGGCGACTGCATGAGCAAGGATGGATTTGATGCCTATTATAACAGAGTCAGAAGCGAAAATGGCGAAAATGGCAAGTACATAGATGAGAATTGGAGCTGCTATAGCCTTGCTGACAAGTTCAAGCAAACGTACCCGTCCCGTGCGGGAGAGCAGAACTGGGATCAGTTTGTCGTCTCCGGCGTAAAGCAGATCTCAAAACTGTCCGATGCACGCAAAATGATGGGACAGGCGATTTATGATATCCAAAAGAGCAGCCCTGTCACAGTCGATGAAATCCTGGGCGTGGATGAAAATGGCGAAGACAGACTTAGCGGCTTGGATGACGACACTGCGACGACAGGTTTTACCAATATCTTGACTTCCATAAACTGCAAAGGCGCATCTAAAGAATATGATTACGTGTCTTTCGGTATAGCATTCTATGACTTTGAACCTGTGCCGGTAGCTGCAAAAAATCTTGAATATGTTAGTTGTGGGGCTAATGCCGAAACAACTAAAAAAGGCAACAATTCTAGCGACATCACCAACAATCAGCAGCAGGATATAATGCATTCCGCTTTGCTGGGAGATTCCGTTACTGAGACGACCAGCACAACGCTTTCCGGTCTGGCATCCTTTAATATGCAGCAAAACATAGGTGCTAATATTGGTATGAGCACAACCGAGACAAGCGAGTATTCGAGTTTTTGGGATGACGACACGTTTGGTATGGGCTCATCCACCGATAGTGAGTCAACAACCCTTTCATTAGGTATGGACTGGGGCGCTGCCTGGGAAATGGGCGGTGCAATGGGTGCCGAAATGGGACACAGCACATCTAAAGAGGTAAGCAAGGCAGTTGAGACTACTATCTCGCTTCCTCCTCATACGGCTACAAATACCACTCAGACGACAACAACTACCACTTTCACTCATAACTATCAGCAGCCGGTCATCCTAAGCTATAAGGTGGCACTCTTTGCTATAAGTGGCGACGTCAGTATGGCTGGTGACGGTGGCATAAACCCATCGATTTACGATAAGCAGTCCCTCGTCATAAAGTTCGATACCAAGGATGAGACAGACACATCCTACGGGTGTGCCGCAACTGACGATCTGTACAGCCGCATTGTTACCAACAAATCGGTTGCAAATTACGACTCTTCAAACGGACGCACCTTCGAATCTCACAGCACCGGAAGCGGGTTTACCAAGAGCAATGGCATCAACTGGAATGACGTGGAGAATTACTTAAACAAATACAAGTTTGATCTCAAAAGTCTTGCGTCAACCAATTACTTCTACGAGACACCGGGAAAGGTTTCAGTCGAGCAGGATAAGACCAGCTCTAATGTGGATGAGCTCTATCCTCTGTACGATCTCGCCTCCGTAAGGACTCCGAAGACGAATTATGTTTTGTACACCAACAACACGCTGAATCGTGATTCTTTCCCATTGGAAGGCTACAACAAGTACAATGTAGCTTTCTATGGATTCAATCCGGACTGGGGTGAATGGAACCGCTGCGATGAAAATGGTGTAATCGAAGATGATGGAAGCCTGCTGTCTGACGATCCTGTTACAATCGAAGGTGAGGAGCTTAAACCTAAGGAAAATACGACCGGCGGCACAATCTACATGACGTGGAAATTCAAACCGGGTGCAACAGCAAAGACGAAAGATCATCCCGAAGGTCAGGTTTTCGCTGAAGCTGGATCGGATATCGAAACCCCGATTGTGAAAATACAAGTTGTGAATATTGGGCTGGACGATCCGAAGGTCACTGCTGAAGGAAGCTATACCGGCTATTATAAAAAGCCGATCAATCTGCATAACGAATTTACATATGAAGTGACCGATGGTGACGACAAGATACTGGAAACTCAGGTTTACTGGGATAGTCGTGAGCCGGAAAGCTCAGGCATCCGGGTAAATGGCAGCACAGGTGATGTGACGTTCACCAAGCCGGGCACATACAAAGTACGGCCGTACGTTATTAATAACGAGGGTAATAAGGTTTACCCTGTAAATGACCAAAATAAGGCGGAATGGCTTACCGTTACAGCCACGGAACACGACCTTATGCATTACGATGCGAAAGATCCGACTTGTGACAATTACGGATGGAAAGAGCACTACAGATGCACAGATTGCGGCAAGTACTTCTCTGACGCCGAAGGTAAAAGCGAGGTCCAAGAGGAAGATGTCCTCATCAATGCAACCGGTCATGACTGGGGCGATTGGACTACCACCAAGGAGCCTTCAGGTAATGAGAAGGGCGAGCAACAGCGCGTATGCAAAAAAGATGAAAGTCATGTGGACAAACGTGACTTGTATTCCGTGCAGTTCAACGTGAATGGCCATGGCGGCGCACCTGAAAAGCAAAACGTTCCAGCTGGTGCGTCGGTGAAGGTTCCGCAAGTTCCTACAGCTACTGGCTATACCTTTGAAGGTTGGTTCACCGACAAGGCTTGCAACAATGCCTACGATTTCGGTGCGACCGTTAATGATAATCTGGTACTGTATGCTAAGTGGACTGCTAACAAGTACACGGCAGCCGCCATGGCTATTGACTTTACTCTAGGAGAAGAATCTTTTGTAGATGAAGACGGGGTAGAGCAAACGGAAGTAAAGGTTGCGCCCACCGCGAACGGTTCCATAAAAATAGAAGAAGGCGATGAAGTTGATGAAGTTACAGAAGAAGGAAAAGGTTACAAGTACAGCTACAAGGAAGTAGAATACGGAAAACTCGTTACCTTGACTGTTACACCGGCGAACGGATATGGTCTAAAAGAGATTATGGCGATTCCGGTCAAATCGGATTCATCGGTTGGCGAATCGTTCACACCAAACAAGATAGGTGACAATAAATATTCCTTCACAATGCCGGATGCAGATGTTGCGATTCTGGCAAACTTTGCTCAGGTAACAGTAAAATACGATGGCAATGCACCGGAAGGCGAAACAGCAACCGGCGTTCCGGAAGAGGAAAAGGTAGCATACGGTGGCACACCTACGAAGCTTGATAATGAGCCATCAATAGATGGATATTTCTTTGGCGGTTGGTTCACGGACAAGGATTGCACAAAGCCGTATCTGAAATCATCAGCGTTGACGGAAGACACAACACTTTATGCGAAATGGAGTGAAGATGAGAATAAACACACTGTAACGTACACGCTGAAATGGGATCCTGATGAGAATGATCCGACAGATGAAGGCGTGTATGAGGATAGCTATAAGGCGGAGAATGGTTCTAAAGCTTACGATCCGACGGAAGATCTGTATGAACTTGCAGGCCTGGATCTGCTGAAAGCATATAAGCTCTACAGTAAAGAAACTGCGGATACATGCTGGTTCACGGATGAAAGTTTAGAAACCCCATTTGATTTCTCAACACCTATAGCTGAGAATATCCACCTGTACGCGAAGGTAGTTCCCCGTGAGTATAAAGTAACCTATTACAACGGTGAAGAAGAACTGGGAAGCCAGAATGTTGAATACAACAAGCCTATCGGCAAAATAGCTGACGACGTCAGAAAACCGGTAAAGGAAGACCATGAGTTCGAATGGACTACAGAGGATGGTGCTCCGTGGGATATCGAATCCACTCCCGTTACAGATGATATGAAGCTGATTGCCAAATGGAATGTAAATCAGTACAAGGTATCATTTGATGCCAATGGCGGTTCAGGAAACATGGATGCCAAAGAAGTAGAGGAGAATACAGACTACGAGCTTCCTGAAAGCACATTCACTGCACCGGAAGGAAAGTGCGATCTGGAGGCCTGGGAAGTTCAGGTTGGCACCAATGATGCCGAAAAGAAGCAACCCGGAGACAAAGTCACCATAACAGCAAACACGACCGTAAAGGCAATATGGAAAGACCATGAATGGGGCGACTGGAAAGAAACTACTCCTGCCACCATCGGTGCAGAAGGAGAAGAGACACGCGTGTGCGCTAATAATAAAGACCACACTGAGACACGCTCCACAGGTAAGGTCGATCCAACACCGCTTAGCAATGCTATCAAAGCAGCGAAGGATGCAGAAAACGGAGTTAAGACATCCGCTGACGGAAAGGATGTTGACCCTGCTGACAGGTACACAACACCGGCAGAAAAGAAGGCTTTAGATGACGCCATTGAAAAAGCACAGGCTGTATTGGACAGCCCGAAATCTACACAGCAGCAGGTTGATGATGCAGTTGCTGCTATAAAGAAGGCAAAGGAAACATACGATGCAGCCAAAAAGCCAGGTAAGAAAGAATCTGGTAAGAAGGACGATAAGACACGCAAGAAGGGCGAAGACGGAACAGCTGTTGGAAAGGGTGCTTCAGCAGATGTGGCTGAAAATGCTATACTGAAAGCAAAGAGCGATAAGGATCCTGCAGGATCAAAATACGCACCGCTCAAGCTTAAGTCAACAAAGCAGACAAAGAAGAGTGTAAATCTCACATGGAAGAAAGTAAAAGGAACAAAGAAATACGTCATTTACGGGAACGCCTGTGGAAAGAAGAACAAGTTTAAGAAGATCAAGACGCTCGGTGCTTCAAAGAATACATTGAATGTCAAGAAGATAGCCGGAAAGAAACTCAAGAAGAAGACTTATTACAAGTTCATCATGGTTGCTCTCGATAAGAACGATACCGTGGTATCGACTTCCAAAGTGGTTCACGTAGCAACAAAGGGCAGCAAGAAGAAGGCAAATCCGAAGAGCGTGATAGCAAAAGCTAAGGTCAACAAAGCCGGCAAGAAGATCAAAAAGTGGAAGAAGACTTCGAAAGTCACTCTCAAAGCCGGAAGCACACCTAAGGCACTCGTTAAGAGCACAAAGCTCAAGGCGACAATAAAGAAGGCTAAGAAGACCAAAGTTAGAAAGCACGTAAATATCCGCTTCGAATCAACGAACCCGAAGGTAGTGACAGTAAACGCAAAGGGTAAGCTTACAGCCAAGACAAAGGGCACCGCGATGATCTACGTAATAGCTCAGAACGGCATAGCCAAGACAGTCAAAGTAACTGTGAAATAGAGCAGAAGTAATCTATTAAAACTTACTCTTAAATCAAGTTCAGGAGATCCAAATCATTGGATCTCCTGTTGCTTAATATAACAAGCGAGGGCAAGCATTTTTTATCTGAGGATCAGAGGTATACCAAAGTTAGTAAAAGGTAATGACACATACCGATATCAAGCATAGTACCAAACAAAAAAGTCAAATAATACTTCTTTTAATTATTTGACAAATATGATACACTAAATACGAATTATAAAAGGAAACGAGTGTTTTCAATATTGCAAGGGGGAAATAGAAGGGATACGATGTGCAGATAAGGCATGTGTATCTTTGTTTTTATATGGACGAGCATTCATAAAGAAAGCAAATAGAATATCAACTCACAGAATAGTAAAAATGTGAGTGACCCACAGAAAAGCATATAGCTTTTTAGGGAATAAAAAAGCGAATAAATAAAAGTCATTAGAGTAATCTTGGAGGGAAAGAAAATGATTATTCCGTATGCAAAAAGAAAAGCATTTGCGAGACTAGGAGTAGCGGTATTCAGTTTGGTTATCGCATTAGCGTTTATACCATTTGGTGACGATGTTTATGCAGGTGATGCACCGGCTACTAAGTACGTCGCTAAAAAATGGGAGAATGGTCAGGTAGTAAGCGAAACCAAGACACAAGACGACATGGTCTGGATGACGAATGGTCATCTGGAATGGCACAATAACTGGTGGTACACCCGCGACTTGGACGAGCTGGTCATCAGCGATAGGGTTTCGGTAGACAATGGCGCCACGGCAAACCTCATCTTGATGGATGGCAAGACAATTAAATTCGAAAACGGCATCCATGTGGGAAAGGGCAGCAAGCTTAACATCTACGGGCAGACGCAAGGCACCGGCAAGCTGATTGTGGGCAAGTCGAAAGCCGACACGGCAGCCATCGGCGGAAATGCAGGAGAGAGCAACGGCACCATCAATATCTACGGCGGCACCATCCAGGTGACGGGTGGTTCCCATAGTTCCAACGGCGGTGCCGGAATCGGAGCCGGCGGTTCTGCCAGCAACGAAAGCTCCATCAATATCTACGGCGGCACCATCACATCAACCGGTGGAGCTAATGCAGCAGGCATCGGCGGTGGTGCACGAGGCGGCCACGGCGG
>DFGY01000062.1:20269-27562 GCA_002372505.1 Firmicutes bacterium UBA3738 | reverse complement strand
GGCGGCGAAGGCGGAAGCGGCACAGGCACATTCATACACGGCGGTGAGGTCCACGCTAATGGCGGATCGGTCTCTTCCGACGGTGGCGCGGGCATCGGCTCGGGCAGCAAAGCCGGCAGAGAAGGAGTTGTTGCCGGAAATGTATACGTATACGGCGGCAAAGTATATGCCATAGGAGGCGCTGATGCAGCAGGCATCGGCGGCGGCAACGAAGTTAACGGCGGCAATGTCGAAGTAAATGGTGTAAATGTTGGCGGTGCATATGTGGAAGCAAGCAGCAAGACCCTCGGCGCAGGCATTGGCGGCGGACAAAGCGGCGGTGGCGGCACATTCACAATACACAAAGGAACAGTAAAAGCGACCGGCGGCAGCGAAGGTGCCGGAATCGGTGGCGGTGAAGAAGGCGGCGGCGTCAACTTCACCATTGATGGTGGAAAAGTAGAGGCCACCGGCGGCAGTTATGCAGCAGGAATAGGTACCGGCGATGTTGACAACGGTGGAAAAGACGGAGGTACGATAAGAATAAGCGGCGGCGAAGTTACGGCGCAGGCTGGTACCGACGCAGCAGGAATCGGCGGCGGTGAAGGAGCTAGCGGCGCTGATGTTGAGATACGCGGAGGTACTGTTAACGCGAGCGGTCTCGCAGAGTGGGGAGACGGTGGAGCCGGAATCGGCTCAGGTGACAGAGATGGAAACGATGTAAATGCCGGAACCATAAAGATCTACGATGGTATAGTTACGGCTACAGGCGGCGCTGACGGAGCCGGCATTGGTGGTGGCGATCACGTAAGCGGTGGCACCATTGAAATCAGTGGTGGAAGAGTCAAAGCGAGTACACCGGAGGATAGAGAACGTAGTGCAGCAGCTGGAATCGGCGGTGGCGACGGAGCAGACGGTGGCACCATCAGAATTAGCGGTGGTAATGTCGAAGCTTCAGGAGGAGCCGCTGGAGCCGGAATCGGCGGTGGTGATAACAGCGATGGTGGAGATATTGTGATCAGTGGTGGAACAGTAACTGCTACCGGTCATGGAGGTGGAGCCGGAATCGGCGGTGGTGATGATGGCAACGGTGAAACCATCAAAATCACAGACGGGAACGTGACAGCAACAGGAAGTAATCTTGGTGCGGGAATCGGTGGCGGAGGTCAAGGCGACTGTGGAACTATAGAAATATCCAGAGGAACTATTAATGCCACTGGTGGCGAATATGCACCCGTTGTCAATAAACCAAGTGAAAAATTAGGCGGCCCAGGCATCGGAAATGGAGGAAAGAACAGCGGTGATACTACGCAGAAGATAACTATTAGCGGAGGAAACATAACTGCACGTGGTATGTCTGGCGGTGCCGGCATAGGTTCAGGATACAGAGGTAACAGTGATAATACATCGATAACAATAAGCGATTGTGAAAAGCTTATTGCAAGTAGTGGAACAGAAGGAGCCGGAATCGGCGGTGGCGACGGAGCAAACGGTGGTAACATCACGATCACAGGAGGAAAAAGTATTACCGCAAATGGTGGCGGCGCAGCAGCTGGCATCGGTGGCGGCTTCGGCGGCGACGGTGGCCAAATCACAATCTCCGGAGGAAATATCAAAACCAGTGGTGGTACAAATAAGGACTATGCCGGAGCAGGTATAGGCGGCGGATGCAATGGTCGATCAGGTAAAATAACGATAGATGGCGGCACTATCGAAGCCAATGGCGGAAATAATGGTGGTGCAGGTATCGGTTCGGGTGGCTTGTGTGAGAAAGATGAAAACACCGTTGATGTAACGATAAATGGTGGAACGATAGTTGCCAAAGGCGGCGATGGTCTGGTGTACGAAGATGCGGCTGGCCACTGGACATGGTATCCCGGTGCAGCCATCGGTGCTGGTGGATATGAGTATAAAAATAATCATAGCGATGAAAAATCATATTTCGATGGCAATATCTATCTGAATGACGGAGACATAACGTTGAAACCTTGCGGTGTAAACCGATACAGTCAAGGCGACAAATGGTTCGAGTTTGATGAGAATCACAGCAACTATTATAATTTGATTGGTACCACAAACGATAAAGGTCTGGAAGATGTAACAGGCAATGTATTTTTCAACGGAGCTATTGTTACAATGAATAACGGCAAGGGCAGAGATGGATCATACGCACAGCCTGTCAGAGCAAGCAATGTTTACATATCAGATGAGCACGTTCGTCAGAGAGTTTCATATAAGGTGAATGAAAATGACGGCCTCACTACCGTGAACAAAGACGCCCGTATCAGTACTTTGAGTCTGACAGGAAACAATCAGGTCGTAGTAGGACACTGTCAGCATGAGAACAGCACTTATGTAGATAATGGAAGCAATCACAGCTTGACTTGCAATAGCTGCGGCGTTACCGCAACCTTGTCGCATGAATACGGAAATCCTGCGTGGACATGGGGCGAAGATCACGCCTCTGCAGTAGCCAAGTTTACGTGCAGCGTTTGCAAGCATATTGAAACTTTGAATGCAGCTGTGACGCCAGAGGAGTTCGAGGCAATCGGAGAAGCACCCTGCGAAGACGGTTTACACCGCGAAGGTTACACTGGGCGAGCAGGAGTACACGGACATAGTAGAGATGCCCCATGGTCTTACCGAATGCGAGTATTACAGCTGAACCTACAGCTAAAACTTTAACGTATAACGGACATGAGCAGGAGCTCGTAACTGCCGGCACAGTATCCGGCGGCCAGATGCTCTATGCCTTGGGAGATGAAAGCGGGGCGACAGAGGAGTTCACCGAAACCCTTCCTGTCGGCACCGATGCAGGTGACTACAAGGTCTGGTACATGGTCAAAGGCGATAGACGGGCACAATGATATCCCGGCAAAGAGCATGAATGCTGCTATCGGACAGGCTGACTTCAGTGCAGTCGACATTCTCATTGAATCCAGATGAAGCATCGTCTATACCGGTAGTGCTATCAAGCCGGAAGTAAAGGCGGAACGTTCAATGCCGGTACTGCAGAAGAGCCCGATAGGATAGCGGTTGATGCTTCAGAGTACAGCTTCTCTTACGACGATAACGTCAATGCCGGCACTGCTACTGTCAGCATAACGAGCAGCGAAAAGAACTTTACCGGCGGTACAACAAACCTGGAATTTGAGATTAAGAAGGCGCCGAACAACGTTGCCGTATCGATGGTTGGTTGGGCAAAGGGAGAGGAAGCAAGCACTCCTAATGTAACTGCAGATTTTGGTGCAGATACTGCCTCGTTCGAATACAAGGGAAAGGATGCAGCTGACAGCACATATACGAGTACTGTTCCAAGCGATGTGGGCGAATATACTGTAAAGGTAACCATAGCAGGAACCGGTAACTATGAAGCAGGAGAAGCTACTTGCGACTTCGCGATAATCCAAAAGAAATATACCGTGACCTTTGATCCCAATGACGGAACAGGTACAAAGGAAGCCGAATCAATTGCTGAAAACGATAGCTACACTCTTCCGGACGCAGAGACCTTCGGCGTACCTGCAGATAAGTGCAGCTTCTCAGCATGGGAAGTCAAAATAGGGTCGGCCGAGCCTGTGGAAAAGGCTCCGGGAGATTCCATCACGATAACAGCGGACACCACCGTGAAAGCTCTGTGGGAGGAGCATGATTGGTCCCCGGTGGAATATAAATGGTCTGATGACAATAGCCAGGTCACAGCAGCACGGACCTGCGGAAATGACAGCAGTCATATCGAGACCGAGACAGCTGAGACGACATCCGAGGTCACTAAGGAAGCCACGGAAGAAGAGGCCGGCACAAGGACTTACACTGCCACCTTCAGGAACCCGGCCTTTGAAACGCAGACAAAGGACGTTTCCATTCCGAAGCTGGAGTTCGTCAACCTTACCTTCATCGGATCTTCGATCGTTGGCGACGACGTGGTCGAATCATACACGGTCCGTATTCCAAAAGGTTCGGCAATACAGGATCTGCGGGGTGACGACGAGTACGACAATATCATCGCTCATTTCACCACGAGCGAGTACGTTCCATATGATGATGAGATCTATGTGACAGTAGAGCCTTTGAGCACATACACCAACTGGAACGACCTTGAAGACGACAACCAATACTGGGAAGAGATTGATTCAGATACTACGTTCTATCTTGCGCTTAGCAAGCTGGTAGACTCTATCGATCTTTCTGTCGAAAAGCCGCTCTGCGGTACAGATATGGAAGACGGGCCCGTTGTCAGCGTTAAAGACGGCTCCTCGGTTACATTAGAAGAAGGTCGTACCAAGTGGTGGGATAGAGAAAAGGATGAAACGATTCTATCCGGAACAATCGAGGGAGAGAAGACCTATGGTGCCCGGGTTTATATAAATCCCGCATTTGGGTATTGCATATACGATAGCAACGCCCCGACAGTCACTGTGGAAAACTCCGATTCGGATAGTGTGCAGATCGACGCGAATGGAAGCATGGCAAAGATCACCTTCGCGGTTACAGCAGACTACGACTGGAATGAAACATCGTACGAGTGGTCGGAAGACAACAAGTCCGTCACCGCCACACGCACCTGCAAGCGCGACGACAAGCATGTAGAAACAGAGACAGTAGATGCAACTTCCAAGGTAACCAAGCCGGCAACCATTGATGCTAGGGGTGAGACTACGTATACCTCAGCTGAGTTTACCAACACGGCTTTTGATATACAGAAAAAGACGGTAGAGGACATCGACAAGGTCAATCCTACGCCTCTTAGCGATGCTATCAAAGCAGCAAAGGATGCAGAAAACGGAGTTAAGACATCCGCTGATGGTAAAGATGTAGAACCTACTGACATGTATACAACTGCAGCTGAAAAGAAGGCACTGGATGATGCTATCGATGCAGCTCAGAAAGTTGAAGATGATCTCAATTCCACACAGAAGGATGTAGATGATGCTGTTGATGCCATAACTAAGGCTAAAGAAAAATATGATGCAGCCAAAAAGCCAGGTAAGAAAGAATCTGGTAAGAAGGACGATAAGACAGGCAAGAAGGGCGAAGACGGAACAGCTCTTGGTAAAGGAGCCAGTGCAGCTACTGCCGACAAAGCAATCACAGGAATGAAGAGTGACGCAGACCCAGCAGGCAGCTCATTTGCACCACTGAAACTTAAGAGCACAAAGCAGGCAAAGAACAGCATCAAGCTGAACTGGACTAAGACAAAGGGTGCGGTCAAATATGTTGTTTACGGCAATGCTTGTGGTAAGAAGAACAAGATGAAGAAGCTTGCCACGGTAAGCAAGAATACATACAACGTTAAGAAGATCAGTAGGAAACTCAAGAAAGCCACATATCACAAATTCATCGTTGTAGCACTGGACAAAAACAACAACGTAGTATCTTCATCGAAAGTGATACACGTAGCAACTAACGGTAGCAAGAATAAGGCAAATCCGAAGGGTCTGACTGTCAAAGCCAAGGTGAACAAGAACGGCAAGAAACTGAAGAAGTGGACCAAAACAAATGCCGTTGGTGTGAAGACCGGAAAGACAGTTGCCATAAAGGCAGCCATCACAAAGGCAAAGAAGACCAAAGTCAAAAAACACGTTGCACCACGCTTTGAATCTTCCAATACCAAAATTGCAACAGTCAGCAAGAGCGGCAAGATCAAAGCAAAGGCCAAAGGCAAATGCATAATATATGTCTTCGCACAGAACGGCATATCAAAGACCATCAAAGTAACAGTTAAATAGGGTCCTATTTGTCACATTAGATGACACTGTATAATGCTATAGACAGTGCGCAAGATAAATATCAAGAAAATATCCAACAGTACGCAAGATATCGCAATGATATATTGCGTACTGTTGCATTTTGTGTTTAAAATTTACTGTGCGTACTGACGAAGTTACGGTTATACGTGATATGGATTTCATGTTCAGGCAATAGTTAGAAAGCTATGAAAATGCCATAGCACAGATGATTACATCTGCGGGACGCAAATTGTTTTTTTACACCAGGTATTCTGAGGAAAAGCACAGAAACGACATAGAGATAGATTTCCTGCTTTCGAATGAAAGCAAGACCAAATTTAAAATATTTCCCGTTGAAGTCAAGTCGGCGAAGAATTATTCTGCAATAGCCCTTGGTAAATTTGAGAGCCTATTTGATAAGCGAATAGAGAAAGCATACATAGTGCATCCCAAGAACCTGGTGATAGTAGAGAATGAAATAAGAATCCCCCCACGTATATATTCGCATTGACTATATAATAGTCAGAGCAGCGAAGGAATAAAGTGAAAGGAAAGAGGGCTGGTATAAGCAAAAAAACGTTGACATTCCAATGAAAGAGAAGTATGATATTTGGGTGCCGCGATTCAGGATGGCCCGCTCGCCATATGAGCGCGGCGTCCGCGATGAGGGCAGCTAAGTTATTTTAGTCACGCCGAAGGTGATCTTCTCACGGATCTTAGTAGGCGGTACCGAAAACGATTGACACTCGGCAGGGCCGGGGCAATCCGAGTAGGGAGAAAGGAAAGAGAAATGTCATCATTTATTCAGAAGCCTGCTGAGGTGGAGCGTAAATGGTACGTTGTCGACGCTGAGGGCAAGACTCTCGGAAGAATGGCATCTGCCGTAGCTGCAATTCTCAGAGGAAAGAACAAACCGACATACACACCCCACGTAGACTGCGGGGACTATGTCATCGTAATCAACGCAGACAAAGTTGCTGTAACAGGCAAGAAGAGACAGGAAAAAATCTACAAGAGACACACAGGATTCCCGGGCGGCCTGAGAGAACTCACATTTGAGGAACTCATGGAAAAGCACCCTGAAGACGTTGTAAAACACGCCATCAAGGGAATGATGCCCACAGGAAAGCTTGGACGTCAGATGTATAAGAAGTTAAAGGTTTACGCAGGTCCGGAGCACAACCATGCTGCACAGAAACCGGAACCGCTGGATATTTAAGAAGGGAGAATGACAAATGGCAAAACTGCAGTACACAGGCACAGGCCGTAGAAAATCATCTGTAGCCAGAGTTAGACTCATCCCGGGCAAAGGCGACATCATCGTTAACAAGAAGCCCCTTGACGAATATCTGGCAATGGAAATCGTAAAGCGTGAAGTAAGAAGACCTTTCGAGATTGCTGGTTGCGAAGGAAAGTTCGACGTAATCGCCACAGTTAAAGGCGGCGGCTACACAGGACAGGCCGGAGCACTCAGACACGGCATCTCAAGAGCTCTCTGCCAGGCAGACCGCGAAGCTTACAGAGCACCTCTGAAAGCAGCCGGCTTCCTCACAAGAGACTCAAGAATGAAGGAAAGAAAGAAGTA
>DFGY01000062.1:0-20216 GCA_002372505.1 Firmicutes bacterium UBA3738 | reverse complement strand
GAAAGAAAGAAGTACGGTCTCAAAAAAGCGAGACGTGCAAGCCAGTTCTCAAAGAGATAATGGCAGCCTTCATACCAGAAGCAATCAAAAAGATGACACGGGGACGGTTCTCGTGTCATCTTTTGACGTATATTGGAAAAAGGTGACGGGAGAACCGTCCCTCTGTCATCTTCCATGTCATCTATTTTTCCATTTCTTGCATTACTATGTCGCCTGCGTCTTCTTTATTCCATTCCGGGTCGTAGAAGAGGTTGAGGTGCAGCTCGTTGGAGATTTCACGGAGCAGCCTGCAGCCTGCGATGCTGTTGCCCTGGGCGTCCAGTGCCGGGCCGAAGACCCCGATTCCCGCACGCTTGTCGGACACGGACAAAAGACCACCGCCTACACCGGACTTGGTCGGAATTCCCACCTTTATGGCAAAGGCGCCTGAGCCGTCGTACATTCCGCAGGTCAGCATTAGGGTCTTGACGATTCGGGCTGTGCGGGATGACATATAGCGCTTGCCGTCTATGTTGCAGACACCGTCGTTGGCCAGCTTCTTCCCCAGGTTGGCCAGGGATTCCGCCGTGACGTTCATTGAACACATCTTCGTGTAAAATCTCAGCACGTCCTCAACATCCGTTGTGATTATATTCTTGCTCTGGAGCAGGTATGCGATAGAGCGATTCCGCGCGCAGGTCTTCATCTCCGAATCGTAAACGTCTTCATTTAATTCTATATCAAAATCCACGCAGACATTCCGGGCGTACCTGAGCATGTCCAGGAATGAAACTTCCTTTACGAGAAGGCCGCACACAGCCAGGGCGCCGGAGTTAATCAGCGGGTTGTAAGGCTTCGTGTCGTTTACATCCAGCTCTACAAGAGAGTCAAAAGCTTCCCCGGAAGGCTCCATTCCCACTTTTCCAAAGACCGCATCCAGCCCGCAAATCTCCAGGGCGACGATGAGCATCAGCACCTTGGACACCGACTGCATGGTGAATCTGACGTTGTAGTCGCCTATGCATATTTTGTCGCCATTCAGCGGATAAAGGCATAATCCCAGCTGGTTGGGGTTTACTTTGCCAAGCTCCGGAATGTAAGTAGCGACAGCTCCATTTACAATTTCGTTTTGCGCCACACCCATGGCCTTATGGATTATCTCCGTGGCCCGCTGGGTCTCTTCCAGCTGATATCTTCTATCAATTATAGGTTCATGTCCTTTGTTCTTAGTCATATCCTTTTCCTCACTTCCAAGGCTAAAATAATTAATTGACTATATTATAAAACATTTCGGCAGGAATTTGAAGAGATGACAAGGGGCCAGAGCGTTACACGGGGACAGGTCTTTTGTTTCATCAATTCTGATTCTTGCCTGCTCTAATTCTACATTCACAGGATTCAAGCAGAATATAGAAATTATTTCAACGATTCCGCGCATCCGCTCACCCAAAAAGCTCATGGGAAATATTCTAATAGCATTAATCGTTGAAATTTGTTCTACAATGGCTTTGGAAAATAGAAATGTAGAAAAGAACAAATAATTAAGCAGATGTGCTTGTAATGCCGCCACTACTAACAACAGTGCGTTTCAAAAAGCCTGTCCCCGTGAAACGCGCCCGAAAATCGGGGTGCGTAATTTTTTCGCTTCCTAATAATAGGAGGTGATTTTTATGTTAAAAGAAAAAAGCATGTTGACGCCACGTAACGTGATGGAATTACAATTTCTTCAGGAAGATAATGAAGAAATGAAAAGTGCGAGAGAAGTCAGCGAAATGCTAGGGGTATCCAAGCGAACGCTGCAGTACTACAACGAAATAGGCCTCGTAAAGCCATCAAAGATTGAGGATTCGACGGGTTACTGGAAGTATGGCGCAAGAAAAGTAGAACGGCTGAAGGAAGTAATGGTACTGCGCGAGCTAGGCTACACATTAAAGGAAATAAAGAAAGCGCTTTCTACCGTTGACTTCGACTTGCAGGAATCCCTGGATGGGAAGATAGCCGGTCTTGAGCAGGAAAGAGAGGCGATAGGCGAGAGAATCAAGCTGGCGAGAAAGGTTAAAGCCTGCGGCCGGGAAGGATTGAGATATATGTGGGAAGAACTCGACTCGCAGAAGTAAGGAACCGGAGAATGGGTGAAGACAAGAAGAGCTCATGAGGATGTTAATGGAAAGATAATTGCAAAAGGTATTGAAAAAAAGAGGTGCTAAAGATGAAAAGCAAAATATTAGCTGTAATGATGGTAGTGATGTTGCTGGGGATGTCCCTGGCAGCCTGCGGCGGGAATAAAGAAGTGGAAGTTTACCAGTGGCCAGACACGGAGTTAGGGAAACTATTGCCTGAGATCAAAGCCGAAGTGACGGATTTAAGTTCGGACGAAGAGTCGTTATCAGCCACAATGCTAATTACCCAGGAGCAGTGGAAAGCTTACGTGGACAAGTGCAGAGAGGCAGGTTTCACAGAAAAGGAAAGTTATTCAGAAGGAGAATATTGTGATTTTACCGCAAGAAACAAGGACTCTTGTGAACTTAGTTTGAGTTATGATAATGAAGAGGAAAGATGTGACCTCTATCTGTACTCATCGGCCTATATAAAAAAGCAAGATAAAGAGATGGAAGAGTCAGAAAAGGAAATAGAAGAGGAAGAAGCAGCGGAGGCAAAGGAAGAAAAGAAGGCTTCTGAAAAATCCAAGAAAAAAAGCGATTCCGGTGATTTCAAGAAAATGATGGATGACTATGAAGCCTTCATGGACAAATACGTTGAGTTCATGAAGAAATATGAGAATAGCGACGACGTAACAAGTATGATTGATGACTATAGCGACATGCTGGATGATTATCAAAAATATACGGAGAAAATCGATGAAGTCGACACTGACAACCTATCGGCTGATGAACTGGCGTATTATAACGAAGTGACTAGCAGGGTCGCGAAGAAAATTGCAGAAATTTAGTGGTAGCAAAATACTTTTCCCGATCATGATGAATGACCGGGAGAACCAGCCGGCAAATGATAATTGAAGATGCAAATGAAAGGGGAAAAAGATGAGTGAGATAATAAAGATTGACGGTGATGAAGTAATAATAGGAACAGAAGACAACGGAATGGAAAAAGTTACAGTTGCGGATATAAGCTACGAGAATCCTCTTGTGGGGGATAAGGTAAAATTATTCAGGAATGGAGAAACTGTTATTGTAACAAAGGCCGATAATGCCGAAAATGTGGCACCGACCCAATCCACTGCGCAAACCACAGAATTCTATGCCAAAGAAAAGAGTATAAACAAACACGTCTTCGCCTTGGTTTGCAGCTTCTTGTTTGGACCAATTGGAGTAGATAGGTTCGTTAGAGGTCAGATTGGACTTGGAATATTGAAGATTATAACATTTAGCTGCCTGGGAATATGGTGGTTCGTCGACTGGATTATCGCCCTTGTTAAAGCGTATGGAGGCGCATTTGGGAATGAAGAGGATGTTCATTTTATAAATGGAAAATATGCCAGATAGTATGAGCGAAGCACCAAAAAGGTGACAGGAGAATCGTCCCCGTGTCATCAGATAATGCGAACATTGCATCATGCAAATTGCTCGCAAGGAAAGAAAACCGATAGATGAGAAGGAATCCGGCTCCTTCTCATTTTTGATTGCTTTTATAACGCTATAACGTTATAATTTTAGACAGGAAGGAAACATCGAAATGAAAAACGCAAATTTCAACGCGGTATTAACTGAATCAGGAATGAGTATGTATGCTCTTTCAAGGGATTCCGGAGTTCCGTATACAACCATCAGTGAGATTCACAGAGGGAAGAACGATATTAACCAATGTGCGGCGGGAACAGTGCAGAGACTGGCGGCGATTCTCGGGGTGACTGCCGGAGACCTTTTAAATGAAATCAATTATCTGGACGGGGTCAAGGGAAGGTACAAGGGTATTGATTACGTCTGGTCATCCGATGAGATTAGTCAAATCACTTTTTGTTATGAAGAAAAAGATGTCACAATAAGCACAGGCAAGAAGTACAATATACCATCACGGGCAGAGTATTACAGAGTCGTAGCCGGTTGGATGATAAAGGAATACATTGATAAAGAGCAATGGCGAAAAGAAGCTCGCGCAAAAATTGAAAGGCTGGGTCTAAATGAATGACAATTATATACTAAAGCACAAGGATGTGTCCTGTGCGTTACTGGCGATAGACCGAGACAATGGCAACCTTGCCGAAGTGGAAATACTAAAAAGGGAATATGCGCCGTTTTTAGGAAGCGCAGATTTAAGGTTGATGAAAATATGGTGGGAACATAGAACGGTACCTGCAGCCAGAAAAGAAATGGAAGAGATTATAAAGGCTACAGGCTGCGAGACACCCCAAGTATATCTGGCGAAGAATTTAGCGCTGAGCATGACAGACACATATTGGATTTGTCCCATGGAAATTGAGTTAACATGGAGTGATGTTAATTTGTTCAGGATCCGGGAACAAGGAGATGGCATAGTCGCCTGGCATAATGAAACGTCCTACGATCCCAATGCGTCTCTTGGTGGAGAGATGAATAAATACTGGGATGTAAGTGGCTCAACACCTGTGCTTGTAAAAAGAGCATATAGCAATTACGGGCAGCAGAGTATAAATGAATTTTTCGCAACAATGATTCATGAAAGGCAAGGGACGGAAATACCTTTTGTAAAATATGCGAAGAAGGCTGCGAGTGATAATGCAGTTCTTTCGTGTTGCGACTCTTTTACAACAGGTGAAGTAGAATTTATTCCCGCTGCAGAAGTGCTTAATTCAGGAAAGCGCAGAGCAAGCGTTTCTGACTTTGATCAGTTCATGAAGTTCGCCGTCGCTCTGGGGTTAGATGGGGGTAAAATGCAGGAATTCATGGACTATCTGATTATTAGTGATTTTGCGATAAGTAATGTTGACGAACACTATTACAATTTTGGTGTGCTTAGAGACGCTGAAACTATGAAGCTAATCGGTCCGGCACCAATATTTGATTCGGGGAACAGCATGTTCTTTGATAAGTCACGCACAAAGCCTCTGTCGAGAAAAGAACTTTTAGCCCAGAGAATAAACTCCTTTTGTCGTGAAGAGGAAAAAATGCTACGGCATGTGAAGAACAAAAATGTCTTTGATGTCGGCAAATTACCGGGAATGGAAGAGGTCCATAAGTTTTACGAAGAGCATGGCATGCCCCCGGAACGGGCAGAGTTCATAGCAGCAAGCTATCGGAATAAAATTGAAATACTGAGAGACTTTCAGGCAGGGCAGAAAATATCATTGCACATAGAAAAACAACGAAGGTGACAGCGGTGGTTCTCGTGCCACCTTTCGCTATGTTATAATAAAGCGAGGCTAAAACGGCGATATAGAAAGGAAGCAAAAATGTTTGGATTATTGGATAAGAAAAAAGAAGTTGCTCCGATGACGGACGTCTCGGAAATGTCGGCAGCGGACTTTATGGGTAGAATAATAAACGATAAAAAATTCCGTCAGGAGGTCGTCCAGATCAGCACAGGATTCGTGGTAAAGAAGGACGATAACGAGGGCCTGATTCGCATGCTCATGAACTCGGCCAAAGAAATGGGCGCAAAGTTCAGCTACAAGGAATTAAAGAGTGAGTTCGGCTCCCAGATAGATTCCCTTAGCGGTCCAAGGCAAATGAAATTCGTAGCGGACATTATGAAAGCCGGACAGAAAGCAAAGAAAGCAAAGAAAGCAAATAAGTAGAGTCAGACAAAGCCTGTCCCCGTGTAACGCATAAAAAGATGACAGGAGATTTTCCCCTGCCATCTTTTGCTATATCAGATGATGTAACTAGCTTGTAATCTGTTAGATTGTTTCGCCAGCTTCTCTGGCTTCCTTGTAGCGCTTTCTGATCTTGTATGTACCAAGTGTGAGCATCGGGATGCAGTATACGATGAACATAATCCATGCAGCTGCGCCGTAGCCCTTGGCGATAAGAGCAGTAAGGCCGAACTGAGCGATGATGCAGCCCAGTGCCAGCAGTGCGATAGCCATAACAGGTGTGAACCATTTTGCAGGTTCCTTACCCTTAACACGCATAGCTGTTTCGAATCTGTCTGTGATTGAGTAGATAAGTCCGGATCCTGTTTCGATAAGTGTACCGAAGAGTACGATCTGGAATACATACTGGAGCCAAGGCATACCCATCTGATCGATCATGTAAGCGATAGGCAGCTCTTCGTCGATGATCTGCGGATAGAATGCGCACATTGCAACGAAGAGAATGATTCCCGGAATGATACCGATGAAGCCGGCGATGATTCCGGATTTGAATGCTTCTTTACCTGTGTCACAGTGTCTCAGTGTGTATACAACGGCCAGTATTACAGCCATGTTGTAGAATGAATACATGAATCCACCCTGGAGCCAGCTTGCGCCAACGTCTGTGGGCTGCGGGCCGGAAAATGCTGCGCCGATTCCATCGCCGAACTTAACAAAGGCGAGGACGAGGAACAGCAGATATACGCCGTACAGGATGAATGACCATGCTGACAGTACCTTCTCAATAAGGTCTGAGCCGTTGATTACCAGCAGGAATACCAGTACGGCAAGACCTATAATACCAATCCAGTTGTTAAATCCGAAGAGCTGATTGAGTATGGAGCCAGCAGCTGAAGTGATTACAGCAAGGATAATAAATATTACGAGAATATATGAAATTTCATATACAATCCAGCCTGGACCCATGAGCTCTTTCATGATGCTCTTATAGTCGAATTTCTTGTAAACTACAGCAAAACAATAAGTAAGTGCGGAAATCAGTGACCACATAATAAGAGTGATTATGCATATGGCCATTGTTCCCTTTACGGGGCCGTATCCCATAAAGTATTCAATAAGCTCACGACCTGTACCATATCCACCGGCGATTACGCAGGACTGGAATACGATACCCGGAACAATATACTTTTGGAACCAATTGCCTCCTCCGGTTTTTTGTTCTCCCATAAAAACCACCTTTCTTCTTTAAACAATAACGACCATCTGATATATCTACTCCGTGCCTGTAAAATGCACGGTAGTAAGCGAGTCTATACACCTATACTTTACCACTATAAAGCGCACAGGTCAACGATTAATTAGTTGCAAATCAAACGGCATAATCGTCATGCGTTACACGGGGACAGGCTTTTTGTTTCAGCTGAAATCGCGAAATCCTATAATTATTTTCACAAAATCAAACCTTCAATAAAAAGTGAAATATTTTTTAACGATCTCTATGACACGCTCCGGCAATATTCCGTTCTACATGCAGATATGCTATGGATTTGATATGAAGCAAAACCATCGGCGTTAGAATTTTCTTCAAAGATTGGGGTAAAAGAAAATCAGTGAAAAAAATATCAGTATTTTAGATTTTTGTAATCTGGTTGGAACTCAAGACGCGTCGAAATCGGAGTGAAACAAAAAGCCTGTCCCCGTGTAACGCTCAAAAAGATGACAGGGGGTCTGTCCCCCTGTCACCTATATATCAGATGATTGAAATTGTGAGATTTGCTTAGATGGTTTCGCCTGCTTCCCGGGCTTCCTTGTAGCGTTTTCTGATTTTGTATGTGCCCAGCGTCAGCATTGGGATGCAGTATACGAAGAACATGATCCATGCTGCTGCGCCGTAGCCCTTGGCGATAAGTGCCGTAAGGCCGAACTGGGCGATGATGCAGCCGAGTACCAGCAGGGCGATTGCGATGACAGGTGTGAACCATTTCTTGACTTCGCCACCTTTTGTCTTGATTGCGATTTCCAGTCTGTCCGTGATTGAGTAAATGAGGCCGGAGCCTGTTTCAATCAGTGTACCGAAGAGTACGATCTGGAATACGTACTGGAGCCAAGGCATACCCATCTGATCGATCATGTAAGCGATAGGCAGTTCTTCTTCGGTAATCTGCGGATAGAATGCGCACATTGCAACGAAGAGGATGATTCCCGGAATCATGCCGATGAAGCCGGCGATGATGTCTGACTTAAAGGCTTCCTTACCGGTGTCGCAGTGCCTGAGGGTGTATACAACGGCCAGGATTACTGCCATGTTGTAGAATGAATACATGAATCCACCCTGGAGCCAGCTTGCGCCAACATCCGGCTGTTCCATGCTGTAGCCTGCTGCGATTCCGTCTCCGAACTTAACGAAGGCGAGAATCAGGAACAGGATATATACGCCGTACAGCACGAATGACCATGCGGAAAGTACTTTCTCAATAAGGTCTGAGCCGTTGATTACCAGCAGGAATACCAGCACGGCGAGACCGATGATGCCTATCCAGTTATTAAAGCCAAACAATTGATTGAGTATGGAGCCTGCGGCTGAAGTTATTACAGCTAGGATAATAAAAATTACGAGAATGTATGAGATTTCATATACAATCCAGCCTGGGCCCATGAGCTCTTTCATGATGCTCTTGTAGTCGTATTTCTTGTAAATAACGGCAAAGCAGTAAGTGAGTGCGGAAATCAGTGACCACATCACAAGACTGATAATGCACATTGCCAGTGTGCCTTTTACGGGACCGTATCCCATGAAGTATTCAACAAGTTCGCGACCTGTACCGTATCCGCCGGCGATTACGCAGGACTGAAATACGATGCCGGGAACGATATACTTCTGGAACCAGGTGCCTCCTCCGGTTTTTTGTTCTCCCATAAGATCCACCTTTCTGCGCCTTGTAGCGCCTGAAACAATAACGATTACTGATACCATCCGATATACATTATTACTTTAACATGAAAAAGCGTCCGCTGGATTTCCGTATATTCGTCGGAGTGCCGACGGGGAATTCGTCGGCCTGAAGGCGGTCTAATACCAAAGTTCAGAAGATAAGTAATGCTGTATTTAGCACCCAGCCAAGGCGAGTTCATACCGACGCTCAATTTACCGGCAGTCCGGACTGTGTTAAGTTGCATGGACAATGTATTTATGTAAGGAGAGCAAGGTATGAAAATAGAACAGTTAAAGCAGATAGTTAAAGTTGCGGACACAGGCTCCATTAGCGCGGCAGCGGACAAACTGTATCTTTCCCATTCCACTTTGAGCAGTTCCCTCAGGGCAGCCGAGCAGGAATTCGGAAAGGAGATTTTCATTCGCAAGCCCAACGGAGTCACCCTGACGGAATTCGGGAAAAGGGTGTATGACCAGGCCATGGTGGTCGCTTACGAAATGGACGCCTTCGAGAAAGCCAGTGCAATGGAGGACAAAACCGTAAGTCTCAGCGTTTCCTGCATGAATGAGATGACGGACCACGGCGCTTTTATAAATCTTTATCGGAAGTACGCTCACGAAGCCATAACTCTTTCCATTAAGAAAGACCGTGGAATGCAGATTGTGGAAGACGTAGCCAAGGGTAGAACGGATGTGGGCATTATGGCGCTGCAGGGTGAGATGAAGAAGGTCTACAAGAATGCCTTCGCCTCCAGGGAGCTGGCCTATGAAAAGCTGGCCGACAGAAGGGTTGCGGTAATCATAAGCACAAGCAGCCCCCTGTACAGCCTTGCCGGAGACACAATTTCCCGGGAAGATCTTTCTCGCTATCCTCTGGCCTACTATGAGAATGGGTTTTTAGACAGCACAGCGGACACCATGCTGGGAATGCCGGAAGGAGGCATTAAGCGGAAAATCGGATTCAACTCCAGAGAGTCTATAATGATATATGTCGGCTCCACCGATGCCTACACCTTCGACATTTTCGGCGACAACTTAGACGAGAACTTCAGGCAGTTCACCCTCAAAGGCACAGACGCCAAGGCGGAAATCGGCTGGATCCACGACCCCTCCAGAAAGCTAACCCCTCAGGCCAAAGAATATATCGCCGCCCTAAAAGAAAACTTTTGAAACCCGGGGACGGTTCCTCGTTCCACCAAAAACTGGCAAAAGATGAAAAGGGGTCAGACCCCGTGTCACCTTTTTCCAATATACGGCAAAAGGTGACAGGAGAACCGTCCCCCTGTCATCTCGGCAAAAAGTGTGATACAATAACCTGCGACATTATTATGAAACAGGAGGAAAGAAAATGCTTAAAATCAGAAAATCGCTGCTGCAGATGGAAAAGGAAAGCTATGCGGATGACAATGCTGTAATTCCCGAAGGTGCGGTGGACTGCACTCAGGGCAGCAACCCTTACGGTTTTTATCCTACGGTTATGGACGTGGTGAGAAATGCCGACGAAAACGCAGTTTATCACTATCCTCACGGCCAGGAGATTTACGAGGAAATCGAGAATCTGTGGAAGGATTACGCAAAGGTTGGCCGCGGGAATATATTCCTGGGCGACGGCAGCATCGGCACCCTTTACGCTATAAACAATATTTTTGAGGAGTCGGGTGCAAGGGCCCTCAGCGTTGCGCCTACTTTCACCGACGCAACAAACGATTACAAAACCAGGGGTATGGAGTACAGGTATGTGGAAATGCTCCGTGAGGAAAACTATAAATTTGATTTAGGAAGAGTGCTGGATGAGCTCAGTGAGGAGGATAGCATTCTCTACATCGATAACCCCAACAACCCGACGGGCCAGACGATTCCCACCAGCGACATTGAGGCAATGATTAAGGCCGGCGCGGAAAAGGGCGTTGCAGTAATAATCGACGAAGCCTACGGGGACTTCATTCCCCAGGATGAGTCGGCGACGAAATTCTTAGACAAATACGACAACCTCATAGTCGTGCATACATTCTCTAAAGCCTTTGGAATGGCGGCCATGCGCGGCGGCTATGTTATGGCGTCGGAGGAAATAATAGGGCACATCAACAAAATGAGCAATCCTTACTGCATGAACGAACTGGCCAGGGAAGCCGGTGCAGAAGCTCTCCGCCACCCGGAATTTGCCACAAGTCACATTGATGACTTCGTAAAGAGCAACCAGATGGTCAGGGAAGTAGTGGGTAACAAGCTGAAGATGGCCGAGTCCGACGACAGAGTGCCTATTTGCCTGCTGTACCACGAGGACACAAGCGTGAATCTGGCTCCAATGCTGGCAGAGGCCGGCCTCATGGCAGTGCCCGGCGGAGAATTCGATTGCTTAAACCAGTCCACAGTCCGGGTGAGAATGCCACGCATCGAGGAAATGGACAAGGTGGTTCAGGCAGTTAAGAAGGTGAACGGGTAATGAAAAAGTATATTTCGTGGAATGTTAATGGCCTCAGGGCCTGTGTGAAAAAGGGCTTTCTCGATTTCCTGAGCGAAGAAGAGCCGGATGTGCTCTGCATTCAGGAGACGAAGATGCAGGAAGGTCAGGAGGAAATCCCGACTCCCGGCTATTCCCAGTACTGGTGCTCCGCCGAAAAGAAAGGCTACTCCGGCACCCTGACTCTGGTGAATACAGAAAAGGCCGGCGAGCCTCTTTCCGTAACTACGGGAATCGGTATCGATGAGCACGACCATGAAGGCCGGGTAGTCACTGTGGAATTCGCGGATCATTACCTGGTGAATGTGTACACGCCTAATTCACAGGACGGCCTGAAGAGGCTGGACTACCGTATGACCTGGGAGGACGCCTTCCGCGATTATCTTCACGGACTGGAGGAATCGAAGCCGGTAATCGTCTGCGGGGACATGAATGTGGCTCACGAAGAAATCGACCTGAAGAATCCCAAGAACAACCACAAGAACGCCGGATTCTCAGACGAGGAACGGGGCAAGATGACAGAGCTTTTAGGCTCCGGATTCATCGACACATTCAGGCACTTCTACCCTGACGCCGAAGGCATGTATTCCTGGTGGAGCTATCGCTTCAATGCCAGGGCCAACAACGCAGGATGGCGTATAGACTATTTTCTCACATCAAAAGAATTGGCACCGCGCCTTGTCGATGCCAAAATTCGAAGCGATGTCTACGGCAGTGACCACTGCCCCGTAGTGCTGGAGTGGGACTAGAGCCTAGTTGAATAAAGATGATGCAAGAGTGCCGGTTGGCACTCTTTTGTATTGGGGCGGAGGTTGGTTACGGTCAGCAATGACTTTGCAAATTTAATTTTCAGCGTCAAATCAAGTATTTTTGCCTTCTCAGGACAACTTTTTGGGCGCGGCAGGAATTAAAGTGAAGTAAAAGAAATAATTGCCATAAAATAATTGTGTAAATTAGCAAATTATGTTATCATTAAGCATATTTATCATTGAATTTGTGGTGAAAAGTGCTGCGAAGCTGGGTCGCCATAAAAAAATAGGGACAGAGTTGTCGTAAAGCAACATTTTTTCTGCGATTTGACGCTGAAAATAGGAGAAGTAAGATGGATGCATTTATTATGATGGTTAGCACAAATCGGAATGCTTTGGCAAAAATGCTAGATGCGATGAATAAGGAAATTGAAACGTTGCCGGAAGGCAGATTGGGCACCAAAAAAAGTAGGGGCTACGGGTATCTAAAATGGAATAAAAAGAGTGGCGAAAGACATCTATCAATGAAAAAGGATGAAGATGTTGAAATAGCACAGGCTCTGAGAAGAAAACTTTACTTGGAAAAACTGACTAAGGAGATAGAAAAAAACATAGAAGTAATTGATAAATTATTAAGAGACTATAAACCTTTCAAACCCCATGAAGTGAAGGCTTCGCTCTCAAAAGCATATCAGATTCCGCCCGGAAAGGAGAAAGAGATACTGCCAGGATTCGAGCTGCGCAAAGCCTCAGAATATGTTTTCAAGTCCAAGTCCGAAGAAATCGCAGCATTGGTGATAGAAGGTAATAATTTGGAAATGATGTATGAGTGGGGGATTCGTCTTTATGGGAAGGTCTACCGGCCGGACTTTACAATCAGGGTCCCGGGAACAAACGAATTGATATACTACGAGCATTTCGGAATGCCCGATCATCCCGGGTATTATGGGAAGATGCTCGAAAAACTGATGGATTACTGGCATGCTGGAATCAGAATTGGTGAGAATTTGATAGTAACCTTTGAAACAAAAGAACATCCGCTTACAGCAGCAGATGTTCAGAATGCCCTTGATTCATTTTTCACGAAATATGGGATCAAGCTATAAGTGCTTGAAACTATAAGGGGGCCATCAGAAGTCGAGTTTATCTGACTCAAGTTCAGAATAGGCCGAAAGGAAATCTTTCAAGGCGGCGGCGATAACCTTGCAGCCGTCTTTTTGATTTGTCTCAATGTTCAGAGGCATGATGGGATCGTGGAGAGATTTGCGCAGCAGGAACCAGCCGCTCACCTGACCATCATCGTAATTTGCACGCACGCCCTCGTAGTTGGGCTCGACCAAGCTGAAGACATCTCCCAGAGCAGCGTCAGAACTGCTATTGTTTGCAGCTGCGCCTGAGTCGGAATTTGCAGCCGCGCCCATTGCCGAGCCTGCGTCCACGCTAATAGCAGCCTTAAGGTCTTCGAGGATTCTGTCGCCTACCCCTCCAAAGTCGTCGGAGTTGATTTTCATTCTGACTTCGCAGGCGTCTTCCGGCTCGGCCAGGGAAGAAATCATGGTGCTGATACCTTTGCCTTCTGCCTTCAGCTGGGCGGCCTTAATTACTATAAGAGTCGCCAGGTACGCACCGTCGTCCAGGAAGTAATTATCTTTAATAGCCGCGTGGCCGGAAGTCTCGATGGCCAGATAGCTGGCCTCGCCGGCTTCGTTCAGCTCGATTGATTTGTTAATAACATTTTTATATCCGCGCTTGAAACGCAGGTGCTTCATCCCCAGAGACTCCTCCAGGAAGACGGAAAGCTCGTCGCTGGTGATGCTGTCTGTGACTACAGTGGTGCCCGGGTGTTTCTCGCTTACAAGAGCTGCGGCCAGAGCAACGATTCCGTTTCTGGCGATTTCCTTGCCGTTCTCGTCAACTGCTGCGGAGCGGTCCACGTCGGTGTCGAAGATGATTCCCAGATCTGCGGCGTGTTCTTTTACTGCACCGCAAATGCTGGCCATGGCTTCGGCGTTCTCCGGGTTGGGAATGTGATTAGGGAAATTCCCGTCAGGCTCCAGGAAGCAGCCGGTAACCTCAGCACCAAGGGGAGCCAGTACGTGATCGGCGTAAAAACCGCCGGCGCCGTTCCCGGCATCGACGACGATTTTCAGGCCGTTGAGAGGAAGCTCGCTAGCGTGGCTGGTTGACTCCCCGGCGACAGGAGCACTGCCGGAAACTTGGTTCTCTTTTGCTGAACTTGAGCCGGATAGTCCCTCAATTATAATCCCCCGAAGGTGGGCGCAGTACTCTTCCATAAGCTCGGAAAGAGCGCCAGCAGCGTCCTGTGAATTGCCAGGCAAGGCGCTCTGTGATGCGTCCACAGAAGCGCCTTCGGAATCAGCGTTTTTCAACACATCCAGACTATCGCCTATAGACGATGCGATAGCCAGTATCTCTTTTATATCTTCTTTATTAAGTCCGCCTTCTGCCGTAAAGAATTTAAATCCATTGCGGTTAAAGGGAAGGTGGGAGGCCGTAATCATTACAGCGCCCCGGCATTTAAAATCGTCAAACTGAGTGGACATGAACATGGCAGGTGTGCTGGCAAGGCCGCAGTCCAGAACTGCTGCGCCGGCGCTTTGGAGACCGGCAGTAAGTGAGGCGGCAAGGTCTGCTCCGCTGAGTCTCGGGTCCCGGCCCACGGCCACGCGAATTTCTTCGTTCGATTTTCCGGCTCCATCAGCTCCGCTGCCGGCTTTCTTACCCAGCCAGCGTGCAAAGGCGGCGCCTATTTTCGCTGCAGCGGCAGCGTCAAGGTTCACATCCTCTCCGGGGACGCCGGGAAGGGCGATGCCTCTAATGTCACTGCCGTTCTGTAATTTGCTGTAATCCCTCATTGTTTTCTTCTCCTGTAGTTATTTCTGTGTAGCTAATCATTATTCGTTACAATATCATATCGTGCAATTTCTGCGAACCTTTGATCTATCCAACAACATCTTTGTTCAAACTTCCCATTACATATCCGCCTAAATCCAGGCTGCAGTATTTAAACCCCAGACCCACGGCGAACTTATTCACTTCATCCATCAGCTGCTCGTCAAAGAACATTTTCCGTTCTTCCGGCAGCACCTCTATGCGGGCCACATCTCCGTGATGGCGGACCCGTACCTGACTGAAGCCCAGCTCATGGAGCCGGCTCTCAAACTTATATATCTGCAATACTTTTTCCGCGGTTACTGCCTGGCCGTAGGGCACTCTGCTGGCAAGGCATGCGCAGGCAGGCTTGTCCCAGATTTCAATTCCCCGCTCCTTGAGGCCGGCGCGAATATCCGCCTTGGTAAAGCCGGCGTCCTTAAGAGGACTGACGATTCCCAGCTCAGAGAGAGCCTTCATTCCCGGGCGGTAATCCCCAAGGTCATCCAGGTTGGTGCCGTCGGCCAGGGGAAGGCCTTCTGCCTCAGAGAGAAGCTTGGAAAAAATATGGTGCTTGCAGTGGTAGCAGCGATCCGGAGGATTCTCCGCAAATGCATCGGTCTCCAGCACGTCACTTCCGTCAATGATCTTGTGGCGCACCCCCAGCTTCCTGCAAAAGTCGGCGGCGTACTCAAGCTCGTCTTCAGGAATGATGGGAGCCTTCAGTGTCAGAGCCAGCACCTTATCAGCGCCCAGTTCTTCCGCGGCGATGGCCAGCAGGAATGTGCTGTCCACTCCACCCGAAAAGGCGACCGCAAGGCCGCCTTCCTTATACTTCTCATACTCCGTAAGCATTGATTGCATCCTCGTCCACTCTCATGGCCAGTATGGTTTGCTCGAAGAGTTCATCAAGCTCCCATCCCAGCATCTCTGCGCCGTTCTTTATGATGTCACGGTCGCAGCCGGCGGCAAATTTCTTGTCTTTAAATTTCTTCTTAAGGGACTTAACCTCCATGTCCTTGCAACTCTTGGAAGGACGCATGAGGGCGGCAGCGCCTACCAGTCCCGTCAGTTCGTCTGTTGCGTACAGGATTTTTTCCATTTCGTGCTCCGGCTTAATGTCCGAGCAGATGCCATAGCCGTGGGAGCAAATTGCGTGCACCATCTCTTCCGGTGCGTCTATTTCAGCCAGCAGCTCAGGTGCCTTCTGGCAGTGCTGCTCCGGCCACATCTCAAAGTCTATATCGTGAAGAAGGCCGACAAGACCCCAGAAATCTTCATCCTCGCCAAATCCTTTTTCCCGTGCGAAGTAGCGCATGACGCCCTCGACGGTCAGGCTGTGCCTGATGTGAAAGTCTTCTTTGTTATACTTTTTCAGCAGCTCAAGTGCTTGATCTCTTGTAGGAATTGACATTGCTTTTCTCCTTTATTTATTCACTAATTTCTTTTCCGGTAACTGTGCTAATATTATCGCAACGAACATGAGAATGCAACCTGTAAGTTCCCTCATGGAAATGACTTCTCCCAGGACCACCACTCCCGCCAGCACGGCGAAGACCGATTCCAGGGAAAGGACCAGAGAGGCCAGGGTTGGTTCCGTGAATTTCTGAGCTACAATCTGCAGAGTGTAGGCTACGCCGCAGGACATGACGCCGGCGTAGAGAATGGGAATGGCGCATTCCATTACCATGTCCCAGTCCACTTTCTCGAAGATGATGATGCAGGGAATCGAAAGAATTCCCGTAATCAGCAGCTGGACGGCGGAAAGGCCCACAGCGTTGGTCCGCACGGTATAGTGATCGATTACTAAAATATGCAGGGAGAAGAAAAGGGCGCAGGCCAGGACCAGCAGGTCTCCCGGGCTGACGGTCAAATCTTCTTTCATTGTGAGAAGGAAGAGGCCGGCTATGGCCAGGGCGACGCAAAGCCAGAGAATGGGCCGCACCTTCTTTCCTATGAAGAGTCCCAGAATGGGGACTATTATAATGTACATTGCGGTGATAAATCCTGCCTTGCCGGCGGTGGTAAAGACCATTCCGTACTGCTGCAGGCTGCTGGCTGTAAACATGAGGAGCCCGCATAGGATGCCGCCGACCATAAGGGAGCGCCTGGAATTGTAGTTCCCTAAGGCTGCGGGGTCGTCCGCACCGGCTTTCCTTGCGAATTTCACTGTGAAAACAACCAGTGGAACCAGAAAGAGGGCGCCGATAAGGCACCTTATTCCGTTAAATGTGAAGGGGCCGATGTATTCCATTCCTTTGCGCTGAGCGACGAAGGCCGTGCCCCAAATAAACGAAGTCAGCAGGAGGAGAGGGAGGCCTTTCTTATTTTGCATCATACTCTCCAGTCCACGAGCAGGTAGCTAAGCTCCCGGAGCCTGACCAGGGTAAACAGCTGAATTCTGACGTCCAGGGCGTTTTCAATCCGCAGCACTTCCTGCACCTTTTTAATACGGTAACGAATTGTATTGGGATGCTGGAATGACAGCTCCGCCGCAGCGTTAATATCGCCGTTGCAGTGAACGTAATCGGCGATGGTCTCATAAAGATGAGCATCGTGCTTCTCGTCGTACTCGTTGATGCGGTTATATAAATCGTCGTAGTAGCCCTTCATCCAAAAGTCATTTCTTAAGGGGCAGAGCACGCGGGTGAATCCCATTTTGTTGTAATCCTGAATGGCGACGCCGTTTACGTGAGCATCGGCTGAGGCGTAGAGGGACTGCCTTATGGCAAAGCCGATATCGGATAGCTTTTCCGTCGGGTCGCTGATGCCCAGGGCGAACTGGGTAGTGTCCGTAGGGAACTGAGCCAGAAGCTTCGTGGCGCCTTCCCTAAGATCCATCTTTGCGCGCGGGTCTGAGTATATGAGACATATCCCCATGGAGAAGAATAGTATGGAGTAGGACACCTCCGGGTCGATCTCTATTTTCTGAAGCATATTCTTATAGCCTTCATGAATTTTGTCGATGATTGCATCCTTGTTGTTATAGTCTACAGGCAGGCCGAAGATGCAAATGAGATTGTTTGTGAAGTAAGGGTTTACTCCCCTGGCTAGAATTTCCGTGTCTGCCTCGTCTGAGGATTGGTAGAGAATCTGTCTCACCTTTCTCATGGCGGAAGCGTTTATTTCATCAGCAGCCAGATCGCTCTTTAAGGCGTAAACAATATCGCTGGTCTTTGACTCCGTGAACATGAATATAGGAACTTCCATTTCATCCGCCAAGTAAACGATTTCTTCCGGCAGGTTCGAAAAGTAAATATCCCTTATGGCCAGTCCGGCAATATTCTTTTCCAGAAGTGCTACGATAATAAGGTCGGCCAGCTCCGGGGAATCCCTGTAAGCCGTAAGAGTCGTAACAACAAAATCTCCCGGGGAAAAACCTTCGTCCAGGTCTTCGCCGGATTCCCATTCCAGAATGGCCGCATCTCGGATTCTATTATTCAGACCACTTTTGTTTGTAATAAGTCTAAAGTCGCTGAATGCTGGATGCGACAACATCTCCATTACTGTTAACATATGTACCCTCCCTAATATACGTGTATAATTTATAATTAACATAACATAGAATTGTATGTTTCACAATTGTAAAAATGCTTTTAGGTGGTACACTATAGTTAATTAAGACATATCTATCCCCCTATATATATATACACCCCTAAAAGGAGAGATCCCTATCTCTCTTTTTTCTTTACGCTTGAAAAATATCAGGTGAATAGACAGCAGCTTAGTCAGTTGAGTATATTTAGTTTATTTCGGTGTATTTGCGAGTGTGGGGCATGAGTTTGCCGAGTAAAATAGTAGAAAGGGCGATTTTTAAGGCGTCTCCGGGGAGGAAGATTAAAACGCAGGACACCAGCGCCTTGACAAGTGTCCATCCTGTAATATGTATGAACCAGATGGTTCCCAGGAGATAGCATACGAATAAACCTGCAACCATTGAAGCCACCAGGACAGGGTAAGAGGGCCTGCCTGCAGTGGTTGTTTTTTTCTCAATAATTAGTCCTGTAATGAGGGCTGCGAAAATATATCCTACAATATAGCCTCCTGTAGGCCCTGCAATTACTCCAAAGCCGCCGCTGAATCCTGCGAATACGGGAGCGCCAACGCTTCCCAGCAGTACGTATACTATTAGGGACAAGGTTCCGTATTTCCAGCCTAAAAGGCCTGCCGTCATGAAAATGGCGAAGGTGGCCAGGTTAATTGGCACCGGAGCTAGTGGGATCTGTATCTGTGAGCATACTGCAACTACTGCAGCGAATATGGCTGAAAGAATCAGCATGTTTGTTTTGGTTTTAGTCATTGTTTCCATACCTCATGTCCTTGCTTCTCGCACACTTATTTCCCCCGAGGACAGGTGCGAGGTGCTGCCGTCCGGGTATTTCACTATTAATCTGCCGCTATCGTCAATTCCTATAGCTGTGGCGCTGGCTCCGTTTTCTGCCTGTTCACCGGCGCCTTGTTTGAAGATGCGAATGCTTTTACCGATTACAATGCAGTGATCGCGGTAGTAATCCAGAATGGATTCTTTGTCCATACTTTCCACCAAGGGGAGAAATTCGTTGGCAATCTCCGCCGCAAGCAGGTTCCTTGGGGTTCCTTCCTTTATATAGCCCGGGTTGCTACCAGCCTCAGGTGGGAATGAAGCCGGATGACAGTTTACGCCTATTCCAACGATTACGTAGTCGAGATTTCCGCTTTCTATTCCGGCCACGGCTTCCGTAAGAATGCCGCAGACCTTCTTGTCGCCTACGTAAATGTCATTAACCCATTTAATTCCGCAGGTAATTCCCGTTACATTTTCTATAGCCTTTGTAACTGCAACGGATGCAGCGATTGTAAGGAAGGAGGCCTCAGACATTTTTATGGCCGGTTTAAGGAGAAAGCTCATGTACAGGCCTGTGTCCGCCGGGGAATAGAATGTGCGGCCGAGCCTGCCTCGTCCCTGGGTTTGCTCTCCTGAAACGATGAGGAGTGGGGTCTTTGGGCTTCCTATAGCCAGTCTCTTAGCCTCGTTGTTTGTGGAATCGATGGACTCAAAGACCAGCAGGTCTGTCCTTTTTCGGAGATGTCCACCTATGCCGGCTTCGGATAGAAGATCCGATTCCTCGCTGAGAGTGTAGCCGATGCCAGAGCCGCCGGATATTTCATGACCTTCCTTGCGCAGGGAGTTTATGGCTTTCCACACGGCATTTCTGGAGACTCCCAGCTCCCTGGCCATGAAGCCGCCGGATACAGGCTGGCCTTTTCTTTTTTCTAAATAATCAAGTACATTTTCTTTCGTAGTCATGGAAGAGATTATATAACTACAATGGGGGCACGTCAACCAATAAGAAACATAGGGTTGACAAGAGATGACAAGGGGACGGTTCTCTCGTCATCTTTTTCCGTATATTGGAAAAAGGTGACGAGAGAACCGTCCCCCTGTCACCTCTGCGAAACAAAAAGCCTGTCCCC
>DFGY01000096.1 GCA_002372505.1 Firmicutes bacterium UBA3738 | reverse complement strand
TTGTTTCTTGCCTGTGATTCACCTGCAAATGCAGTCATGAGATTTTCATACGTTTTTGTTCCTTTAAGATCTTTCATTTTTCTTCCTCCTTCTTTGACAGTTCGGGCATGTGCCCGAGAAAATTATATTGGCCGACTCTATACGGAATCCATTGTCATCTTTGACGATTCTTTCAATCCCCTTCATGGCCGGCTGCTTCATCTCTATGTCGAAGACCATTCCGCAGGTGTCGCAAACCGCGTGACCGTGGCCCTCCAGTCTGTCGTCGAAATGAGCCGCCTGACCTGGAATGTCCACCCTCAGTGCACTGCCTTCATCCGCCATAGACTTAAGGTTCCGGTAAAATGTCGCCTTGCTGATAGTCGGATGCGCCTCGTGCATATAAGCGTAGACCTCCTCAGCCGTAGGATGATCCAGCTCCATAAGAGCCTGCCTGATTATTTGCCTTTGGATAGTGTTTCTCTGTTTCATAACATTCTCCTTATTGATAATATATATCAATAGATAATATCTGTCAAGTATTTTTTTAAAATAAACGGATTTTTTCTACGCTCCTACTGTGAGACTTATTACCAATATCACTCAAAGTTATTACCTGAGTAATAGATTTTTTTAATTCTGGTAATAATTATTACCAAAAACTCGTTTTTCTATTACTCTGGTAATAGTTTTTTCGATATTTGGTAATAGCGTTTCACGGGGACAGGCTATTTGTTTCGCACTCCGCCGGCGAGAGTGCGAAACAAAAAGCCTGTCCCCGTGAAACGCTGAAAGTATTCTTAAAGAATTCGCCGGAAAACTTTATGAGTTTTTTAAGGCGGTTTTTTTATGATTGCACCAAGGTAAGACGCAACTAAGTGCGATAAAAGAGAGATAAAAGGAGGACAGCATGTATATTTTCAGAAACGCAATGGCAAATATCAGACGATCCAAAGGCAGGTCCATTCTGTTCGGGGTGATCGTCTTCATTATAGCAATCTCCGCTTGCCTGGCTCTTTCCATCAGGGCGGCGGCGGAGACAACGAGAGCCGAAGGACTTAAGGACCTTTCCATTACGGGTAACATCACTTTGGACATGGACGAGATAATGCAGGGGGAAGGCGGACAGCCGCCCAGCAAGAGCGACATGAGGAAGGGCTTTCAGAATTCCGAGCTGTCTCTCACGGAGCTTGAGAAATATTCAGAGCTAAGTTCAGTAAAAAGCTTCTATTATACAGGCAGCACTTCAGCAAACGCATCCAAGATAGAAGCGGTCAGCAGCTCAGAGGGCATGGGCGGCGGAAGAATGGGTGGCCCGGGAATGGATCAGGAAAGCAGCGGCGACTTCACAATTACCGGCTACAGCAGCGACGAAGCCATGACACAGTTCGCAAACGGCAACGCTGAAATCACCGACGGCAAGCTCTTCACAGAAGGAACGGAAGACCTGACCTGCGTAATCAGCAGCTCCCTTGCAACATACAACAGCCTCAAGGTCGGCGACACAATTAAATTCGTAAATCCCTCAGACACTTCCAAGACTTTCAAGGTAAAAGTCGTAGGAATTTATAAGCAGACCAACAGTAGCAGCAGCGATCAGCAGGGCCGGGGCGGCGGAATGATGATGGGCAATTCCAACAACATTTACATGAGCTACGCAGCGCTGGAGAAAATCGCAAAGAGCGCAAGTCTGGATGTCGCAACCCGTGGTTCCTACACCTTCGCAAGCTATGAGGACTACCAGAAGTTCGAATCCCAGGCTCACGAAGCCGGCCTTGACAGCAAATACACAGTCGAGTCCATGGATGTGAACAATTACGAGCACCAGCTCCAGCCCCTTGAGAACCTAAGCACTTATGCAAAGTACTTCCTTATAATAATGCTGGTAATCGGCGGCGCAGTTCTCCTCATACTGACAATGTTCAGCATCAGAGAAAGAAAATACGAAATCGGCGTGCTGGCGGCAATCGGAATGGATAAGAAGAAAATATCGAGGCAGTTCATATATGAAATAGCAGCCATATCAATGATAGCAATCATGCTGGGCGGCGTCATCGGATCCCTGTCATCCGTGCCTGTGACCAACAAGCTCCTGGCTTCATCGGTGAGCAGTACCCAGTCTGAAAGCTTCGATCGTGGCGGCCCGGGAGGACAGCAGGACGGAATGCCCGGTGATCCTCAGGACCGGCAGGATCAGGACGACCAGAGCAATTCCGACAGCACAGAAGTTCAGGCCACATCGGCAACAACAAATAGCTCAGACGCAGATTCAAGCACAGATTCCGCTAGTGATTCAGGCACAACCACAGCCGACCGCGGCGACGGAGACCGCATGGGCGGCCCGGGAATGCAGGACTACGTTGACAGCGTTACTTCAGCGGCAAACATGAAGGTCACACTGGAAATGATCCTCGTAGGACTGGCACTTATCGCCGTATCCGGTACAGCTGCAATGAGCGGAGTAATGAAGTACGACCCGCTGCAGATTCTGACCACCAGAGATTAAATAAGCTGAGTTCGTGCGGGACACAGCAATTAACATAACTGAAAGGAAGTAAAGAAATGAGTTTAATGAAAATAGAGGACATGTCATTCGCCTACAGCGCAGGTGGAAGAAAAATTCTCGAGCATGTGAATGCCGAGTTTGAAGAAGGAAAGATTTATGCGCTGGTCGGTAGATCGGGCGCCGGCAAGACGACTCTTTTGTCCTTGCTGGCAGCCCTGACCCACCCGACGGAAGGTTCAATATACGTAAATGATGAAGACATTTTCAAAGGTGACACATATAAATATAGATGCAAGGACGTAGGGATAGTATTCCAGAATTACAACCTGCTGCCTAAGATGAACGCAGTTGAGAATGTAGTACTATCCATGGACATAGCGGGAATAGACCTGCCGGATAAGAAGCAGCGAGCGAAAGATCTTCTCATTAGTCTGGGAATTGCGGAGTATGACCTAGACAGACCGGTGCTCCAGCTCTCCGGCGGACAGCAGCAGAGAGTGGCGATGGCAAGAGCCATTTCCTATGAGCCGCCAATCATTCTCGCAGACGAGCCCACAGGCAACCTCGATGACAGCACGGAGAAGGACATAATGGCAATCTTTGAGGATATGGCTCACCGGGCAGGAAAGTGTGTAATAATAGTCACCCACAGCAAGCAGATTGCAAATATGGCAGATGTGAAAATCCCTATTGACGAACTAAACGTTCATATTAAGGATAATTCACTTGCAGAAAGCCATCCAGTCAACTAGATCAAGCCCGCTGCTTACAGCAATTCCTTTAGCCGGGCAATCAATACTAAACAGCCAATACCAATATAGCTTTTTCATATAACCCCCCCTTAAGGATTCGGGCATAAACGCCCGGATCTTTTCCCTTTTGTTTTTAAAAAAACGGCAAAGCCTTTCACTCTGCCGTTTCAGTATTCTTCGGATGCAATTACTTGCTCTGTTCTTTCATCATGTCTCTGATTTCTGTCAGAAGCTCTTCTGAAGTCGGACCTGCCGGCTCTTCTTCTGCAGGCTTCTGAATCTTCTTGGCAGCCTTTATCATCAGGAAAATGAAGAATGCTACGATTACGAAGTCGATAACGCTCTGGATTACCATACCGTATCCAATCTTAGCTTCGCCAACTGTAATTGCCAGATTGGAAAAGTCCTTTCCGCCCAGGATTACACCAACGATTGGCATGAGCAGATTGTCAACTATGGAACTAACAATTTTTCCGAATGCCGCGCCCATGATTACAGCTACCGCCAAATCCAGCACGTTACCTTTGAACGCAAACTCTTTAAACTCTTTCCACATGATTAATACATCCTTTCATTGTTATGTGATATTATTTGATATTTCCGATTCGCACGTCGCAGTTACGCGCACACGAACAATATTATGTTATAAGTACTTCCTATAGCATAATATACCTATTTGGAAAAAATTCAACCTCAATTCCGTATTTTTAGCCTGTCCCCGTGAAACTCCTGCTGAACCAGTTACCCTTTGACTGTTCCGTCCGGATTGAACAGGGGCAGCTTTTCAAGGGCGATGACGTCCGGCCTGTCTATTGCGTCGCCTTCAGCCAGTACGGCCGCCTTGCCGACGATATTTCCACCGGCCTCATTTACGAGAATCTCCATGGAAGCCAGGGAGCCGCCTGTGCTGATAACGTCGTCTACAATCAGCACTCTCTTTCCATTTATCATATCCACTTCGCGCTGACCGATGCAAAGGGTCTGCACGTTGGCGGTTGTAATGGAATCCACGTCAGTGGTGATGAGATTTTCCATGTAGACCTTCGGTGCCTTTCTGGCCACAACGTATTCGTTCATGCCCGCCTGCTTTGCCATCTCGTAAATCAGGGGAATGCTCTTGGCCTCCGCCGTAAACAGAATATCGAACTCAGGCACAACCTTCAGAAGCTCCCTCGCCGCAGCCTGAGTTATTTCCACGTCCCCAAAGAGAATGAAGGCGGCGATAGATAGATCGTCGCTAACCGGGAATAGCTGCAATTCCCTTTCAAGCCCTGCAATTTCCATTTTGTACTTCATTTTAGTCATCATCCTTTCTCAAAAACGATTTTGCCACCGGTCATTGTGAGTACCGGTTTTATGTCTTTTATCTCATCTTTCGGAATGGTGAAAATATCTCTGTCCAGGAGCACCATGTCCGCCAGGTAGCCTTCTTTTATTCTGCCTTTGTATGTTTCGGCGAATTCCATATAAGCGCTTTCTATTGTATAAGCGTCCACGGCGGCGTATACGTCTACACACTCGTGGGCGTTCCAGCCACCCTCCGGCTGACCGTTCTTTCTCTTTCTTGTTACTGCGCAGTAAATCCCGTCGAAGGGGTTGCAGTCTTCCACCGGACAGTCTGTGCCGAAGGCCATGTGGCCTGTCTCCGAAAGAGTTTTGAAAGCGTAGGAAGTACTTGCAAGCTCGCGCCCGCATCGGTCTTCTGCCATCATTATATCGTAATCCAGGAATATTGGCTGCACAAAAGTTGGAATGTTAAGGTCGGCAATTCTCTTCAGAAGTGCTTCATCGGTAATCTGACAATGGATGATTCCGCATCTCAAGGGATTCTCCGGGCCAAATACCTTTTCGAAAACGTCCACTATTTTTTCAACAGCGCCGTCGCCTATTCCGTGAGCGACAACCTGCACGCCGGCCTCCTTGGCCTTGACGCAGTACTCCTCCATTTCCTCGAAGGTAATGTTTTCTACGCCATAGTTGCCCGGATCATCGGCGTAGCCATTTCTCATATGAGCAGTGCGTGCCCCAAGACTCCCATCAGTGAAAAGTTTTAATGGCCCGTTGTAAAGCCAATTGACATGCTCTTTGCCGCCACCCAGAGCTGCTTCGGACGTACCTGCCTTGTCCGAGCTAAACACTCCTGACTTTACAGCCTCTGCAAAATCCGCCGGAGATTCAAAGCTAATCTGCTGCCGGTACCTTATGGGAGCCGGAAAATCGCTGCCCATTTCCGCATCTGCAGAAGCCCCGTTATTTCGATTATACAATCTATCCAAAACTCTGTTTACAAGGCCATGATCCTTGAAAACAAACTGAGCGTCGTTGCTCTGTACCGAAGTCACTCCGAACATGGCGCAACGCTCCATGGCCTGAAGTGCCGCATCCGCTATTTCATCTTCCGCAGGGCCGGGCACCATTTCCTTGGCCACCTTGCCCGCATCCTCGCGGAATATGCCCGTCTCCTCCTCTTCGGGAGTCACGGTAATTCCCGCATCCTTCATTATTTCAATGAGCTTGGAATTTCCAACGACTATGTGACCGCAGGCCCTCTCCAGACATACCGGAATCTCCGTGGAAACCCGGTCAACGTCACGCCGCAGAGGCATTACCGGATCGTCAAAATAGTCCTGATTCCATCCCGCCGCATACAGACCTCTCGCCACACATTCCGGATAATCCTCCATGAATTTCTGCGAAATATCAATCACATCCTCCACAGACTCTGCCGCGGAAAGATTCGCCTGTCTCAGATTCAGGGCTAGCCCGAACAAATGCATGTGGGAATCATTGAACCCCGGCACCAGAGTCCTCCCCTCACAATCAATCATCTCAGCATTACCGTTACACAGGGACAGGCTTTTTGAAACAGCCTCCTCACTGCCTACACTGACAATCCTGTCACCATCTACCAGTACAGCCTCAGCAAACTCATCCCTATTCACATAAACCTTCGCATTTTTAAATAAAATCATCATGACAAAATTATATTTCCCTTCACCCACTTTCGCAAGGTGCGTTTCACGGGGACAGGCTTTTTGTTTCGCACTCTCCTGGTCAGAGTGCGAAACAAAAAGCCTGTCCCCGTGAAACGGGATGTGGTATTATACTGGTATGTCTTTATATGATTATGAGGTTTTTAATACTGTTGTGGAGCAGGGTAGCTTTAACAAGGCCAGCCGGATTCTTCATGTTACTCCTTCGGCGGTGAGCCATATTATTGCCAAGCTGGAGGAGGATTTCGGATTCCCGCTGCTTTACCGTAACCGGACGGGGATTGCACTTACTCCCGATGGGGAAAAGATGCTGCCTTCCATTAAGGAAATTTTGCAGTGCAATGAGCAGCTGAATCAGGAGATTTCGGATCTTAACGGAGTGTCAAACGGTATTGTGAGAATTGCCACTATCAGCAGTGTTGCAAAAAGCTGGCTCCCCACTATCGTAAAAGGGTTTAAGGAGGAGCACCCAAACGTTACTGTGCGCATCAGTCAGGGTTCTTACAGCGAAGTGGCGGACTGGATTAATTCCGGCTCGGCCGACCTGGCTTTTGTGACAGGTGCATACAAGGGGAATGAGGAAACGGAATTAATCCCCTTGGCCGAAGAGCAGCTTCTGTGCGCAATGCCGAAAGACAAAAAGACAAAAAACAAAAAACACATCACTCTTGATGAACTTAAAGATGAAACCCTCATCCACCCTCTGGGAATCGATGATGAGATTCAAGAATATATTGACAAGAACGGACTCATTTCCGGATACGAATATGTCTTCGATGATGACAGTGCCAAACTGGCAATGGTTGAGCAAGGTCTTGGACTGTGCATTCTGCCGGAACTTTCATTTAGCGCTGACCGCTATGATGTAAGAGTTCTGCCCCTGGATCCCCCCGGAAGCAGAAAACTCTTCCTAGCTGTTGCCCATGCGAAATTCACCGCACCGGCAACGGAGGAAATGCGTGAGCATATAACAGAGTACGTAGAAAAAATTTAGGAACTGCTGCGAGTGCAACAGCTCTTTTTTGATATCTCGTATAAGCTTTACCCCGTATAGACGTAGGTGCTTATACCCACTTACAAAACAGAATAGTAAACCCAAAATGATTGCTTAAGTATAGCCTGAGCATAAGGAAAATGGTAGCCCTCTCTTTACGAACGCGCGCTATATCTTTCACAGTTAAATCGTTTTTGTTAAGTTTGATATGTCGCTTCCGGGAAATGCCTTGGGGAAGGCATCAGAGAGGATCCGGAAAAGTTGAGGGTATATTTTTTAATATACATTTGGGGATTTTGCGAGCGTCCGTAAAGAAAGGGCTGTTTTGCCCTTTTTAGGAATGGCTGTCCCCCCGGAGAGGGGGGCGGGCTACCGGAATGAAGTCATCCTCAGGCTGCCCGCAATTTGTGACTAATATTTCAGCGCGAGTTTGCCCGCTGCTTTTTTAAGTCATTTGGCACTGCAAATTTGCGTCTTGCACACTGCAGCTATTTGACTGTCACTGTCACTACTTTAGCCAGTCCGTTCTGTACGTAGCAGTATATCTTGGCCTTGCCTTTCTTGATGCCCTTAACCTTTCCTGCCTTGGTCACTGTGGCTATCTTCTTGTTGGCAGACTCGTAGCGTGTCTTTACGTGTACGCTTACCTTCTTACCCTTGGGTGCCACACCCTTGGCGTTAAGCTTTAAGGTCTTTCCTTTCTTAAGCTTCTTGGCCTTTTTGATTACTGTCTTCTTAACGGATACGCTCTTGTAGTTTGCGTATTTCTTGTGTCCCGCTGTACGTATGTGCAGGGTCTTGGAGATGGCACTTACCTTGTCTCCGTTTTCGGCTATGATGAGGAACTTGTAGTTAGTTGCCTTCTTAAGCTTCTTGCCTGCTACTTTCTTTACGTTCAGGGTCTTGCCTTTTACTGTGGCCAGCTTCTTGTACTTGTTCTTCGTTCCGCACTGGTTGCCGTAGACCGTGTACTTCTTGGCTCCCTTCACCTTGCTCCACTGCAGCTTGATG
>DFGY01000005.1 GCA_002372505.1 Firmicutes bacterium UBA3738 | reverse complement strand
TTGACTTTTTATTTGCAGGCTTGTATTTTTCCTGCTTGTATTTTTTGTTTCGTAATATTTATATCATTTTTCTTCACATTATCAGTCCATTTATGTAAAATATATTTGATGATACTGCCCGTCAGGCAAATTCATCTCCCCATTATAGAAGAGGGAGTATTCTTTGTAGGTTCTTTAGATAAAATTAAAATGTAAAAAAGCAAGCAGTAAAGCATACCGAAGCTTGTTGACGTGTTTTGGCAACGAATGGCACTAATTGGTAAGCAGTGACTATTGATTTTCACGCAGTACAAACCTTATAATTACAAATCAAAATATGCAAAAATATTGACCGATGATAGCTTTTTTGCTATCATATAAATGGAGCTGAATAAATGAAATATACCGTCGAATTCTATGAAAATGATAATGGTAAATCCGAAGTTTGGGACTATCTGGAGGAATTGCGCGCAAAGGCCCCATCCGATAAGAATGCACGCATACAATTCAAACAAATAGCTTTGTGCATACAACTACTTCAGGATAATGGCAACCTATTACCGGATAACATTTCGAAACACATAGATGACGGAATTTGGGAACTTCGTCCAGGCAGCAATCGAATCTTTTACTTTTTCTTTAAAAATAACACCTATGTGCTATTACACATTTTTAAGAAAAAGACGAACAAGACTCCACGAAGAGAGTTAGATAAAGCAAAACGCAAACGCAAAGACTATTTATCCAGGAAGGATGCGAAAAAAAATGAAGACATGGGATAGTTACAAAAACTACGTTAAATCAATCGACTCTAACAGCAAAGCAGAAATCGAAGAAATCGAAAGCATTGCTGCCATTATTGGTGCCATTGTCGAGCAACGAAATCACTTAGGATTATCACAACGTGAGCTAGCCTCACTATGCGACATTCCACAGTCATCTGTAGCAAGAATTGAAACCTTTAAGTCCATCCCAAATTTAACTACCCTCGTAAAAATTGTACGTCAACTAGGACTTAGCCTAACAATTACACAAAACAAAGCATAGCCATAAAAGGAGAAATCCACTTCCGCTACTTTCTTGCCTCCATTATTTTATTAAACTTCGTAATCCGTTAAATCCACATCCAAGTCAAGATGCCCCATGACCTTTGCGGTATTTATAGCATCGTTAAGGGCGTCGTGGCTACGCTCCGGCTTTTCGTCAAACTTCCACATAGCGTAGCTTAAAGAATAATCACGACCATCCATCATCACCTGGTCGTCGAAGACTATCTGCATGTCATAACATACCGGAAGGTCATCTATATCCATTCCGTAAAAGAGCATATTGTCTTCCAGCATTATTATATCATTCTGGCTCCATGTTGCGAAAACAATATCCGGTGTGCACCACGCCAGGAATTCTTCCGCCACCTCAGGGAATGGCCTGCCTTCCTGCACCATATCATCTGTAATCTCAGTGAGATCCACAACTCCTTGCTGCATTTTCTTATAGTGCACAGGCTTTATCAGTTCTGAATATCTGTCCGTTATCTCAAGCTTTTCGTTCAGCTTAACAGCACCTATCTGCACTATTTCACCACGCAGCCTGATGCCATTACTCTCCGCCACATATGTATTTATCGACTGGTTCCATTCCAGGTCCATTACCACAAATCTCATAACACTATTCGTATATACTTTTTATAACCTTTGCCGGGACTCCGCCTACTATTGTTTCCGGCGGAACGTCTTTGTTGACTACTGCGCCGGCAGCCACTACCGCATCGTCACCTATGGTTACGCCCTTTGTTATTACCGCTCCGGCGCCAACCCATACTCTCTTACCGATGTGTATAGGTGCAGGGTGAAGCTGCTGCCTCTTTTCCGGCATCATGTCGTGATCCAATGTTGCGAGTATTACGCCATGGCCTATGAGGGCTCCTTCTTCAATTACGATTCCGCCCTGGTCCTGGAACTTACAGCCGGCATTGATGAACACGTTATCGCCAATGGTAATGTTCTTTCCGAAGTCGGTATAGAAAGGCGGGAAAAGTCCGAAGTGCTCTCCTACCGGTTTGCCTATCAATTCAGAAAAAAGTTCCGCCAGCGCATCCGGCTCGTGGAACTTCGTATTTATTTCCATGGTAATCTTCTGGGCCTGCCTGCTGTAATATCTCATGAGCTCTATTACCTCAAAATCCTCACCTAATGTATCTCCGTTATTATAATGCTCCAGTAGTTCCTTCAGTTCCATAATACTTCTTCCTCTCCACTATTTATTTTCAAGGTATGCCCTTTCCATCGGTATAAGAATTGAAACAATTTTAACATATTACTAAAAAAGCTACAATCACAGATGCGTCCCACGCTTAACACCGGCATATATAATTACACCCAGCGCCGCTCCTGTTGTATTCGTAATAACATCAGTGATGTCGCAAATTCCGAGTTTTGCCACAAACTGAATTCCTTCAAATATCACAATGAGGAAAAAGGCTGCCATTATGCATTTCAGTTTATTCTTTCCACGTGTCACAGCTGACGCCAGAAATCCAAATGGCACAAACAAAGTTGCGTTTATAATTAAATCCATGGCATTGGATTTCGCCGAGTACCAGTCGCCATACTCAAATCCATGCTGAAGGGACATAATAAAATCTTGAAAGGGTATGTAATTGCTCCACCTGTAGGGCAGGATGTTCAGTGATATGTTAAAGGAACACTTTAATAAAATGATCCAGACCAACACTAATACATAGGCTGCAAGAAGCAGCTTAAACACTTTTTCTTTTTTCATATCTCATCTTTCCTAATATACGCTCAATTATACATTACCACCGGACAGATTCTTCTTCATTTCGAAGTATGGCAGATGGCTGTTTAATTCTTCGGCCTTTTTTCTGTACCTTTCCATGACCAGGTCTTTTGTTTTTGAAATCTGCATATAGTAGGTCATAGGCGACGGGTTTATCAGTATGTCCTCAATTGTCCGGTCACTGATAAGTTCCTCTTCCCATATGTATCTTACTGCATCTACAGATTCGGGTGGAAGAACCATCTTTGTTCTAAAGAGTTCATCGGTCTGCACCGGATACTGCAGAAGAATTCTTGTGTAGGGATTGGTTGCAATATCATTCCATGACAGACTCATTCCCTTCTCAATGAGATCCCAAAGTTCCCGGGCCTTTTTCCGCTGGCGAATGAGTGAACCTATACACTTGTCAGCCGCGGGTCCGCCTGAGCGCACTTCATCCAGAGCCATGTTCCACCAGACTGTTGCACCAAACAGGCCACCGAATATTGCTCCATATTTAAACTGCTCGTTAAAGTCGGTTCTTTCGGAATCTCTCTTGGTTATTTCCGTTCTGTATGTAAGTTCCTCATCGCTGCGGGATTCCTCATATGCGCGGGCAAGCATTTCCCTGCCCTTTACCGTAAGGTCCCAGTTGGGATCCATTGAACGGAATGCTACCGTGCCAGACTCCGCTAAATCTATGGATGCGATTTTAAACAAGAGATGCTCGCGCTCGAGAATGAGTGACATTTCCTGAAGCTCGTCGGTTCTGTCTGCTACAGCGAATAGTTCCTCGTAAATGGCTTCAGCATTTTTTCTGTTGCCTGCCTTTTTTATTTCTTCATAGGCAGGTCTGTATTGTTCTACAAATTGCTTTACAGTCAGCCTCTCAGAAACCGGCACATATTCCGTCTCATCACTTACCGATCCGTTACTTGCCGCCCCACTCACTTCTCCGGACTGCATGTATATGGCAGAGAACATATTTGTATATCTGTCCTGATATCCCTCCGTCTGGAATCTCTGCATGAACTCCGTTATGTCTCCGCAGGATTCGGCAAGGACATATATTTCATCCTTGAACTTTTCCACAAGGGCTTTCGTCTCTTCTTTACCTTCTATGTATGGCTCAAAGGCATTTATGTAAGCATCCGCTGTCTGCTTTATTAATGCGTCCATGTCTACACCTCCTCTGCCTTTTCGATAAAGTCGTATTTACACGTGGCTTCTTCGTTTGGAACCGCAAGAAATACTGCCTTCTCCACACGAACCTTTTCCCGGGCGGCTCTAAGATCATCCTTGTGGGTCTCTGCGAATTCCTTTATCCTCGCATACTCGATCTGATCCTCATTCTCCGCCATGGTTCCCTTGCCTAAAATATCTTTTAGATTGTTAATGTAAATTGCATACATTTCATCATCCAGCGGTACCAGCTCGCGGTATATTGGTTCTCTCGCCATTTCAAAAAAGTCCAGCCCTTTAGATGACAATTTCACATATGCATCTTTCAGTTTGTCATCATCCATTTTTCTGCCACCTTCATCTGTCGGAAGCTCGCTGGCTCCCAAATAATTTACAGGCCCAAAGGCAACTTCAGTAAACAGGGACTTGCGCTCTTCGTATTCCGTCAGAATTCCCGTTATCCGCTCCATGTATGAAGTATCCCATGCAGAGGCGTAATTATCCTTTATCTCATTGTACTTGTCCCGGTACACCCGTTCCGCTTCCTCATAGCCGCAGTACTCCATGGCCTTCATGTACGCAATAAATTTATCCAGCATGAGAGCCTGGCCGCCCTGATTATACAGGGGGCTGTTTCTCATTGCCAGCTCCGCCTCTTCCGCAGTGGCGCAGCTGCGAATAAGATTAAGACATTCCTCATAGTATTTAAGTTGATTGGGAGCCAAACCTGAATCCCGAAGGCGCTCTATAATCATTTCATAAAGCTCTATACTCTTTTCTATTCCCGCCATAGGATCTCCTTTTTTCAAAATCATCTTTTCTACATCATACTAAAAAAGACCCTCCGGCACAATAAGGTGACAGGGGCCCTGCGTTTCACGGGGACAGGCTTTGCGTTCCGCTGCCGGCAGCGGAACGCAAAACCTGTCCCTGTGAAACGCACAAAAAAGACCGGGGCCATAATGAACCTCGGTCTTTCACATTTTAGGTTATTAAATGCGCTTAGAGTGACAGGCACTTCTTCGGGCATTTGTCTACGCAGGCACCGCACTGGATGCAAGTGTCCTTGTCGACTTCCCATTTCTTCTCGCCTCTGTCAACTGTCAGTGCGTCAACAGGGCAAGTCTTTGCGCAAAGTCCGCAGAATACGCACTCTTCCATGTTGCATGTGAGTCCGTCGCCGCCTGCAGCAGCACCACCTTCAGCCTTAGCTGCCGGCTTTTCCTGTACCGGAATGTCGAACTTGTCAACTACCTTAACTACGTTAGGAGCTGTGTAAGTATCGTTCATGTGCAGGCACTTCTTCGGGCAAACCTCTACGCAGCATCCGCACTGGATACACTGCATTCTCTGGATTTCCCAGAAGCTTTCGTCTCTGCTTACTGTAATAGCATTTGTCGGGCATTTTCTCTGACACATACCGCACTTAATGCAGTCTTCTACTGTGATGTCAATTGACCCTCTAGTTCTTTCAAACCAATCCTTCTTGATGATTGGCTGATCAGCCGAAATCTTGGTAGCAGGCTTTTTGAACAAACTGTTAAGGAGCAACTTGCCCATCTTAAATGTTGACATTACCTTTCACCTACCTTTCTGTACAACTGATGCATGGGTCGATTGTCAGTACGAGCATTGGCACGTCTGCCAGATCGCAGCCCTGGAGTGTCTTAACCATTGCCGGAATGTTCATGTTGGTTGGTGTACGGACTCTCATTCTTTCCATGAACTTAGTCTCGTTACCCGGATCGAAGCCCTTAGCATAGTAAACGGCTTCGCCTCTGGGCTGTTCCATTCTCGTTACGAACTCGCCTGTCATGTTGCCCTTTACAGGTACATCCAGCGGTCCTTCCGGAATGATTTCAACAACCTTCTGAATCATTCTGATTGATTCGAAGATTTCTCCGATTCTTACCTTACATCTGCCGTAGCAGTCGCCTTCTTCAGCGATAACAGGTTCGAATCCTACTTCTTCGTACATGCCGTGACCATTGAGTCTGATGTCCTGAACGACACCGGATGCTCTGGCCATTGGGCCTACTGTGCAAAGCTCGATAGCGTCTTCCTTGGTGAGAACGCCTACGCCGCACAGTCTGTTCTTAACGGAACTATCGTTAAGGAATACATCTGTCAGTGTTTTGATTTCTGCTTTCAGATCTTCAAGTGTGTCAGCAATCTTCTTGAGTGTGTCTGCATCGATGTCTTTTCTTACGCCACCGACTTTACATACTGAGAAGATTACACGGCCACCTGTTGTTTCTTCAAACAGGTCGAGAACAGTCTCTCTTACTCTCCAGCAGTGGTTGAACAGACTTTCAAAGCCGAAACCGTCAGCCAGAAGTCCCAGCCACAGGAGGTGGGAGTGTACTCTGCCCAGCTCATGCCAGAGTGTTCTTAAGAATTCTGCTCTGTCCGGAACTTCCAGACCCAGTGCGCCTTCGATTGACTGGACGCATCCCCAGCCGTGACCGAAGCTGCAGATACCGCAGATTCTTTCAATTACATACACCATTTCGGTGAATTCTTTCTTTTCCACCAGCTTTTCCAGACCTCTATGGATAAATCCGATAGAAGGAATGGCTTCAAC
>DFGY01000035.1 GCA_002372505.1 Firmicutes bacterium UBA3738 | reverse complement strand
TATGTGTTTGCTACATTACCCTGCCCTCTTCTTAAAGCATTCCACCGAAGGCACACATACTCATAAGTTCCATGACGAGGGAGGATATTTGTCTAATCTGCCAAATGTTCTCCCCGTTTTTCTGTGCGGTTTGCCTCATTTTCATAGTCCAGCGCGGTCACCTGGCCGACATCGACGCCCTCGGTGCTTTCAAGCATGAAGAGGATTACCGACTGGTAATTTATTGCCATGTGGCAAGTACATTTTAGTGCAATATGTCCATAATCACAACCTTTTTCTGCACATTTCTTGTTTGTCTTGTCTTATGCTACATCTTGCATTCTTCTTCGTGGTTGACTACTATATCTTGTTCCATTGCTGTCGTCTGCCCGGCAGCGACGCCCTCGGTGCTTTCAGGCAAGAAGAGGATCCTTTATTCAGGACTTTCTCTCCTCACCACTCTCATAATCCATAGCCGTCACTCCCGCGACGCCCGTCGTACTCTCCGAACTAAAGAGCACCCTGAACGTAGCGAACATGAGCTTCAGATCCGTCAATATGCCCATGTTGTTGATATAGAGAAGGTCAAACTCCAATTTCTCATAAGGGTCTATATTATATTTTCCATAAACCTGGGCGTAGCCCGTAAGCCCGGCCTTAACCTGAAGGCGCAGCTTAAAATCAGGGAGGGTCTTATAGTATTGCTCCGCAATTTCCGGTCTTTCTGGACGCGGTCCCACGACGCTCATATCACCCATCAGGATGTTAAAAAGCTGGGGCAGTTCATCGAGACGGCACTTTCTTACGAACTTTCCGATCGGAGTAATGCGATCATCTTTATCGCCGGTGCTGAGTCTTGCAACGCCGTCCTTCTCCGCGTCAACGCGCATCGATCTGAATTTCCAGATTTTGAACTTTTTTCCGTCTCGTGTAAGACGGACCTGCTTGTAGAGAGAAGGTCCGCCATCGTAAAAATGGATGGCTAACGCCGTGACGGCCATGATTGGGGATAAAATAATGATCCCAAGCAGTGATGCGATAATATCAAATGTTCTCTTAATGATTCGATATTCCGGTTTCAGGCTCGTTCTGTTGACGAAGAACACAGGACTGTCAAAGGACTGAATATGCATAGCTTCCTGCATAATAACGTCGCCGACATGCGGAAGGAAGAATCCCGGGACCGCCTCTTCTTTACAGTACTTAAGAATACCGTTCCTGCAGCGCGAATTGACGCCGGCTACAAATATGGCGTCATATCCGGCAAGTTCCTTTTTCAGATCCTTGAAGCTGCCGTCATACATCAGCTCATTGGTGATCTTATATAATCTCTCACTTGGTTTGCCTTTGATGCTTCCAAATCTGTATTTATCTAATTTATTCCTGTATACGAGGATCGTCTTCTTTGGAGAGTACAGTCGAAAATAAAACCCGGTCGCATTATATGCCCAGAGAAGATTAAAAATTGCGTCTACCGCGAACATCACCAGGAACCAGTAAGAAAACTCCCAATGGTTCCATCCGATGAACACAATACCGTAAATAATGACAGACGAGAAAAGCTGAGATAAGAATTCAGCAAATGCCAGCTCTCTGATTCGGCTGTAACCGAGAAGATATGAATTATATGTTCTGTTGAAAAAGAATAATCCCATTCCGTATCCAACGGTCACGAAATAATTGTATCGAAAACCCGTATGTTTTACAGGGAATAACTGTCCGTATCGGAACAGCATCCAGAAGATGTAGAAAATAAAAACCGAAGCAAGAATGTGGAACAGCTTTATCGCTGAGAGCCACAGATGCTTTTTATATTCTTCATTATGCTTCTTGTAATTCATATATCGTTTTACCCCCCCCCATTCAGCAATGCTGCAATGAACGATATCATCGAAAATCACAGTCAAGTTTATCAGGCTGCTTCATCATAAAAACTTCAATAATAAGCTTATAGAGTCCCGCATCATCAACATCGAACTCCTCGAACTGCTGCCTTTGGAGCCTTGCAGAGGCGCTGTCGAACTCGGAAGTATCTCTGATCCGGACATAGACATAGGCTTCGTCGCCGATAAAGACTTTGGTCTCGCTCTCTTATAGGCAGCGGTATTTTTCCTACAAAATGTAGTGCCTGATTCAACGTATTATACTATAGGTTTATGGAAAAGAGAATAGATTTTGACGTTTTTACCCGGTTTTCAATTAATGAGGTCCGGCACCTTTTCTATGTATCATGACCGGCCCCCTCCTTTCCGAGGCGGCTTTACTGATACCTGTTACCCCAGAAAAGCAGTATGCGAATTTGCCGGTAAAGATTATCTCCGCCCTGATGAGCCACATCCACACATCGCCTCGTCCTCCATGATGTTTTCGGCAACAAGCCAACCTCTACAGATTTTAAATACCCGTACATATTTAACGATATGGGCTCACTTACTAAAACACCTATGTATAATTTCAATAATTCGATCTTGCTGTTCTTCCGTCATTTTATTATCGGACGGCAAGCAGAGTCCACACCTAAAAATATCAGCTCCTACATCGTCATAGCTTTCTTTTATATATGCATTTGTACGGCCTCTACCGTTGCCGCAGGCCGTCACGAAGGGGTTCGTCCTGTATATC
>DFGY01000023.1 GCA_002372505.1 Firmicutes bacterium UBA3738 | reverse complement strand
ATTACAAATACGACGATTAAAGAGGATTCGGTATAGGATAAGTCGCCAAATCTATGTATTTTTGGTTCATGGTCAACTTGGACCACATGATTAGAAAGAGACACCCACATACATCCTTTTGGCGACGCCTCCCCGGCTCCGCCGGAGGGACAGGTTGCCCTCTGGCACCATCGGCCATCGGCCTTTATCCCTATGTTGTGCAGTACACCTACACACACGACCACTGGGGGCGCCCCCTGAAGACAACGCACAGTTATGGAAACGGCATCCAGGCCGTTCTTCATGACAATGTCTATGACGGGATTGGTCGCTTGGTAGCAGACGAGCGATGCGGAACTCTTTCCCTGCCTACGTCCTACACCTATAATGTACGCTCCTGGCTCACGGGCATTCAAAGCGATCTTTTCTGTGAGGTCATGTCCTACGAGGCACCCGGAACTGACATCACTTCTCGTTGGGGCGGGAACATAAGCCAGATAGTTTGGCGCTCAGGAGCTGAGACTAACTCACGAAAATACGCCTTCACCTATGATGGCTATGGCCGTTTGGCCGGAGCAGCATATAGCGGTTCAAGAGCTGGCGACTACAGTACGTCCTACGCATATGACGCGAACAGCAACCTGACCAGCATCACCCGTATGGCAATTGATGGCTTGTCCGGAGGCGGAGCTTTCATACCTGGAGGGATTGGGTACATTCTATCTGGTAATCAGGTTGCGCTTCGTCTGCAAGGGAGCAGCGGGTTTAACGCCATGGCAATGACGGCCAATGCTTCCGGAGTGGATTTCCGGCAGGTGTACTACGATGCCTGCGGCAGGATGGTATGTGATTCCGACCGTGGCATCAATAAGATTGAGTACAACGCACTCTATCTTCCGTCTACCATAGAGTACGCAACAGATGGCAATAGCCTGACTGGTTATTCTTATGGCGTTCAATATGCCGCGGACGGCCGGAAGCTGCGTACTGGCCGGTTGGACCAGGCCATGAAGCGCCTGCAGAACGCTACGGTGACGGATTATCCGGAGGAGGAAGAGTTGGTATCGGTAGAACTGGAGAGCCTTATCCCTAGCGGTGAAAGGATTCCTGTGTTACGGTTCGAATCCCCTACAGACTACGTGGGCAATCTGGTGTACAAGGACGGCGTCCTTGAAAAGATCCTCATTGACGGTGGCTTCATCACTGCGGCAGACGGTCGCTATCACTTCTTCGTGACAGACCACCTTGGCAACGTGCGTGTAGTTGTGAATGATGCTGGCGTCATCGAGCAGGTGAACCAGTTCTACCCGTATGGCGAGTCCATCGAACTGGACCCGGCCAGTGCGAATCCTGGCGTGGAAACCATCACCGAGAATCCTTACAAGTGGGGTGGCAAGGAATGGGATGAGGAGCAAGGCGCCTACGACTTTGGCGCACGCATGTACTCCGCCTCCGACGCCCGCTGGACCACCATGGACCCCCTCTGCGAAAAATACTACTCCATCAGCCCCTACGCCTACTGCGCCGGTAACCCGGTGAATTTGGTGGATCCGGATGGACAATCTATATGGATTTTTAGCGAAGAAGAACGGGTTTTTATCCGCTACAAAGAGGGGGAACTGTTTTATGCGAATGGAGACAAATATGATGGTAGTGATGGATTAGTCTGGCTTGTCTCAGAAACTATTAATGCGCTATATGATCTTAACGACTCTATAATTAATGATGTGTTATCAACTCTTGAACAAAGCGAATTGCCACATGCTTTTCTTTTTAATTCTGCTTTCGATGATGGCGTTCTTGCCGACGGAGATTATGGGGAATCGCTGGCGAATGAAGGTAAGCCTGTAGGGTCATGGATAAAACTCTCTTTGAAGCAGAGGAAGACTGATGATGTTCATTCGTCATACATTACCACCGTTGGACATGAACTTAGCCATGCTTACGACTTTGATCAAGGACTTATGAAGGGGATTAGACCTTGGGGACAACATCCCTCGAAAGATCCAACGGAAATAAGAGCAGTGAATTTTGAAAATCGTGTTAGATACAAAACGAATAAACCTTTAAGACATGAGTATGGTGGGAAACGCATTGACGCGGGGTTGTGGAAGAATCCAAATAATTAGTACTATGGCTAGGATTATACATTTATTACTATGGGGCGCGCTAATCTGTGGATGCGCTGTCTCTCCAAAATATTCACATTCTTTCATCAATCGATTAATCGATAGTAAATTCGATTCCGGTTGTGTTGTGTTCCCAATCGGGAATAATCGGTTTAAGATAGAGCAGAATAGTCTCGTGCGTGGTCGTTTGTATTATGATTATAACCGAGAAGCGTATAATGACTATGGCGTATTCTTATATAACCTATTGAACCAAAGCCAGGCAGTAAGTATACCACTTGTGTTTAAAAATGATTCATTCACTTGCAACAAAGATATTGAAAAGATGGCGAAAAGAGATTTCGTGCATTTTGGGCTCTGCTACTTGGACAAAATAGACACAAATAGTTATAGGGTAAAAAGTGACTATAGGGGTTTAGAAAAACAGATTCTCAAGGCGTGTTTTGACAATGGTTTCTATATTTATTATTCTTGTCTGGACGGTTCTTATACTGTTTGTGTCACCCCTAATAAGCAGCCGCTTCTATATTGACATTGCAACATATTCTTTAGTTGATAGCCTAAGCACGGAAGGGCATGTGGGGAATAATTCACTTGTAAGAAGAAAGAAGCTTTGATTCTTTTATGCTATTCAATGATAATCCCGCTGGCCGTGATGATGGTATCGGACTGGAAAACCAGAACGGTGAACATCGCGTGGCCGGCGGTATTATTCGTTTTGGCGGCGGTGGGATCCGTTTTGGAAAACGGGGCAGTGATGGCCCTGGTCTTTACGGGAATCAACGTGGCCATCATCCTTCTGCTTGCCGCGGGGCTCTATGGATACGCCCGTTTGCGTGGGAAACGCCTTGGGGAACTTATCGGCCTGGGCGATGCGCTGTTCTTCATCGCCATCGCCCCGGTCTTTCCCCCGGAGGACTATATAGTCGGCCCTGTTTTAGCCAAAATTAGTTGATATTCAATAAAATAAGTTGAAATAATGCTTGCATTATTTGCAGAAAATGCTTATATTGAACATGAAGGACGTATAACGCGAAAAACAGGGAAAAACGCGTTATTGCTCTGTCAAAAGATTACAAATACGACGATTAAAGAGGATTCGGTATAGGATAAGTCGCCAAATCTATGTATTTTTGGTCCATGGTCAACATAGCCCCTATACACCTGCTTATCCTCCTTCCCCTTCTTCCCATGATGCGCTCTGACTGGAAATCCCGGACGGTGAGCACCGGGTGGCTCGTGCTGCTGTTTGTGCTGGCCGGTGGGTGTTCCGTGTATGCGAATGGACTGCCCCGGGCCCTGACCAACACCGGCCTAAACCTGTCCATCCTGCTTGTGCTGGGACTTGCGCTGTGGGCTTATGCGAAACTACGCGGGAAACGCCTCGCAGAGATGGGAGGCCTGGGAGACCTCCTGTTTTTTGCGGCCATAACGCCGCTGTCAACTCCGGAAGACTATATTCGGCTGATGATTGCCATGCTGGTCTTCTCCCTGGTGCTTTGGGCCCTTCTCAAAAAGAGATTTCACCTGGAAACCATCCCGCTTGTCACCTTTTGTGGCTTACCGCTTATGATATGGATACTCGTAGGATTAATTTAACGGCAAGCACGCTTCCCGAGCTCCTGGTCACCATGATTGTCGGGGGCATCCTTCTCCTTGCCATCTTTGACGGTGTGGACCTTATCCGAAAGAGCATCGGCCCGGTAGAAATGATGGACTTTGGAGAAGAGCTGTCCCGCCTGCAGGAAGAAGAAATCCTCGAAGACCGTCCAGATACCATTTCCGTCTCAATAGAAGAGCATGTTCACGACGAATAAACTCACCGACAAAAAGAAGCGCCTTCTTTTCTCTCAGCTTCAGGTTCTGCTTAAGGCTGGACTTAGTTTTACATCGGCCTTCTCGCTCATCATCGAAGGAGCAGAGGGGAACGATGCGGCTTTGTACCGCCGCCTTTTTGACCGGGTCATCGCCGGTGCCAGCCTCTGGCAAGCGCTTCAGGCCGAGCGAGACTTTTCGCAACTTGATTACGGAGTCATCCGTATTGGCGAAGAGTCAGGGAGGCTGATGGATGCGCTAGGCTTTCTCACAGACTATTATGAGAAGAAAGAGGCCCAGCGCAGGACTCTCGTGAGCGCCCTCAGTTATCCGGCCATCACTCTGGGAGTTGCTGCCATTGTTCTCATATTCATGATGCTGGTGGTCATTCCCATGTTTGAGCAGGTGTATGCCCGGATGGGTAGTGAACTGCCGGCCATGACACGGACGATGATTTCTGTCTCGAGGCAAATGCCGGCGGTGTTTATCGGCCTTCTGGTTTTTGTTGGCGTATGGATTGTCGTGAAGCGACTTTACGGACACACAGAGGTCTTCCAGAGGGTGACATCGGCCTTCCTTCTGAAGATTCCGTTTGCGGGAAGGCTGATTGGCCTGTTCCAGGTGTCCCGCCTTTGCCGGCTGCTGCATCTTCTGGTGAGTTCAGACGTACCCCTGCTTCAGTCCCTGAGGCTGATTGC
>DFGY01000036.1 GCA_002372505.1 Firmicutes bacterium UBA3738 | reverse complement strand
GCTCAAAATTCCGAGAGTTTATTATTGGAGTAAGGAGGAAAAACAATGGAGATAAGACATGCGACAGTTAAAGATATGGATGGTGTGAAGGCTCTGCTGGCCAGGTATCATCGCGACACTATTTCCGATGAAGATCGCCCCGGCGGCTTTGTGACTACGGCCATTACCGACGAGCAGCTTACTGAGCTTATTGAAAAGGAAAACGGCGTAATGATTATTGCCGACCCAAGAGAAGACGGCCCTGACGAAGTCCTGGGATTTTGCTTTGCTGCGCCATGGGAATTCTGGTCGGCATGGCCCCTCTTTGAATATATGATAGAGATTATGCCGGAGTATGAATTCGAAGGAAAGCCTCTGTCAGCCGACTACACATATCAGTACGGACCAATGTGCGTGGATGTATCCATAAGAAATACCGGTGCCTTTGCGGACCTCTTCTTTGCTTCACTGGCCGACTTCAAAGACAGGTACCCTGTCATGGTCACCTTTGTGAACAGCATTAACGGTCGGTCGGAAAACGCCCACAACAACAAAGCACACATGGAGACCGTAGGCACATTTGACTTTAACGACAATCACTATTTGATGATGGCCATAAGGACCGATTATAAATAAAAGAAAAGGAAACGTGGTTGCAAGATTCGAGCCCACTTACATTTGGGGAAAAAAGAAAAAAATCATTAAAAGTCCAAACTTTGATAAGCCATAATACAATCATATACACTAATTGGATATATTGCCTGTTACAATTTCAAATTAAAAAATAAATTGGTAAACATTGTATGTAAATACGTTGTGTTTACCAATTATTTTGTAAAATAAGACCTATAACAGCATCCGAATTTGGATTTTTTGAGCAAAAAATCGTTTTTCCCCAACCATCCCAGCACTGACTATCTTCTTAATTACCGATCAATATGTCATTTAAGGAAAAAACGTACCAACGTCTCCTTATTCTCATCATAGGGCCTGTAGCGTATAGGCAAATCAAACCGGAAACTATTCTTCAGTATACTGCGATGATGGGAGAATGTATTGAAACTGGCTTTACCGTGGTAGCACCCCATGCCGCTGGCACCGACTCCGCCAAAAGGCATGTGGTGTGAGGCCACGTGCATTATTGTGTCATTAATACATCCGCCGCCGAAGGAGCAGCTGCCGAGAACTTTCTTTATTGTAAACTTGTCTTTTGTAAACAGATAAAGAGCCAGTGGCTTGTCATTGTCCTTAATGTACTCAATGCATGTTTCAATATCTTTATACACCAGCATCGGCAGTACAGGGCCGAATATTTCCTCCTGCATTACCGGATCGCTAATGTTCACATCTTCAAGGAGAGTGGGCTCAATGAATCTTCTCTCATCGTTAAAGCCGCCGCCCAGGACTGTCCTGCCGCAACCAAGGAGCCTCTTCACCCTCTCATAATGCTTGTCGTTAATAATTACATTCATATCGCTCTTGTCACCGCCGGGGAAGAATTCTTCCAGTGCCTTACGGTACTCGTATATGAAGTTTTCTTTAACGTCCCGGTGAATGAACATATAGTCAGGCTCCACGCAGGTCTGCCCGGCATTGAGCACCTTGCCGAAAGCGATGCGGCGAGCAGCAATAGCTATATCCGCCGTGTCATCAACTATAACAGGACTCTTGCCGCCAAGCTCCAGAGTTACAGGCGTCAGATGCTTTGCCGCCGCTTCCATAACGGTATGGCCAACAGCCTGACTTCCTGTGAAGAAAATATGATCAAACTTTTCTTCCAGAAGAGCGCTGTTTTCTTCTCTGCCACCTTCCACTACGGCAATGTACCTTTCGTTAAAGGTTTCGCCAACAATCTTTGCAACCACCTTACTCACCTCGGGAGCGTATGCCGAAGGCTTTATAACTGCCGTGCAGCCGGCACTTATGGCTCCCACAAGAGGCATGAGGCATAGCTGGAGAGGATAGTTCCATGGAGCCATTATGAGGACGCATCCCTTCGGCTCCGGTGAAACAAATGACCTTGCAGGGAAATGAGTCAGGGGTGTGCGCACTTTGGCATCCTTCATCCATTTGTCTATATGCTTAAGATGATATTTTATCTCATCCAGAACAATTCCTGTTTCAGTCATGTACACTTCCATAGGAACCTTGTTCATATCAGCCATCATAGCATCATTTATAGCCTGTTCATTTCGTCTGATAGCATTTGCCAGCTCATTAAGCATAGTCTTGCGGAATTTTACCGGTCTGGTTGAATCCGTACGAAAGAACGCTCTCTGCTGCGCCATTATTTCCCTGATTTCCATATTAGCTCTCTGCCTCCTTAGCTCTGTCTTACTAAAGAATATCCCTCTGCTTCGAGAGTTTCTCTCAGTTCTCTTGCCTGCTTGGCATCTCTGGTCTCAAGTTCAAATGTAACGTAGGCGCTGTTGAGGGACATGTTGCGTCCACCGCGCTCATGATGAACTTCAAGAACGTTGCCGCCACATTCGCTGATTATTGAGCAGGCTCTTGCCAGAGCCCCCTGAGTATCGGGCATTTCAATTGATATGTTTACCCTGCGGTCGTTCATCATCAGACCTCTGTTAATTACACGGGAAAGAATGTTTACGTCAATGTTTCCGCCGCTGATTACGCATACAACATTCTTGTCTGTTACAGGAATCTTTTCAAACATTACTGCTGCAACGGATACGGCTCCTGCACCTTCTGCCACCAGCTTCTGCTTTTCAATGAGATTGAGAATAGCTGCAGCTATTTCGTCCTCTGTTACAGTTACGAATCCGTCAACTTTTTCCTTTATTATTTCAAAGGTCAGATCTCCGGGCTTCTTAACCTGGATACCGTCTGCGAATGTGCTGGCCTTCTGGGAAACGTATTTAGTATCTTCCTTGAATGACCTTGCCAGGGCGTTTGCACCTCTGGCCTGGACTCCGTAAACCTTTACTTCCGGTTTAATGGCTTTAACGGCTGTGGCTATTCCAGCCAGAAGTCCGCCGCCGCCTGCAGGCACTACAATTACTTCTACATCGGGATTCTGCTCCAGGATTTCCAGACCGATTGTGCCCTGTCCTGCTATTACATAGGGATCGTCAAAAGGCAGAATCATGGTGTAGCCTTTTTCCTTCTGCAGACGCTCAGCCTCCTCGGCAGCGTCATCATATGTGCTTGGAACCAGAACTGCCTCCGCGCCGAAACTCTTTGTAGCCTCAACCTTGCTGATAGGCGCAATATCCGGCATGCAGATTACAGCCTGACATCCTGCCTCTCTTGCGGCCAGAGCCACACCCTGGGCATGGTTTCCTGCACTGCAGGCTATGAGTCCCTTTGCCTTTTCTTCGTCTGATAAGGAATGAATCTTGTTGTAAGCACCACGAACCTTAAAGCTGCCCGTACGCTGAAGATTCTCCGTCTTAAGATAGACTTCGTTTATACCTGAAAGCGCCACGCTGTGAATCAAATCCGTCTTACGTGCCACTCCATCAAGAACTTCCGCAGCCTGTTTTATATCGTCTAAAGTTACACCCATTTCAGTTACCTCCTTAAATTATAAAAACACGGCTGTGCTTATTCACATGCCGCGTCGTCTACTATTTCTTCGCCGGCTTTATCTTTTGAACCGAAATCCGCAAGGATTGCAGCTACCAGTAAAGCATCGATTGCAAGAAGAATTAACTTTCTTTTTGTTTTTCCTTTCATTACTTAGGCCTCCTTATAACCTTGCTAATAGAGTACCACATAAGGTCAGTCACGGTCAAGGACGCGATTAATCATAACCGTAAGCTCGCTGGCGGACATTTCGCCCGTATTGCGCACTACTTCCTTGCCATTTTTATCAACTATGATAGTGGTCGGAAGGCCTGAAATTGCATACTCTCCAAAGACTGCAGCATCCTCGTCCAAAAGCATGGGATAGGTACATCCACTTTCCTCGAAGAACTTTATTACTTCTTCAGAAGAAACCTCCCTGCCGTAACCCGGTGCCGCAATTCCCATGATTACAACGTCACCGCTGTTTTCTTTAAAATCTTGGTAAGTTTTTTCAAAATCGGGAAGCTCCCTTCTGCATGGCGGACACCATGTGGCCCAGAAGTTAAGCACCACAACCTTCCCCTTGTAATCGGCAAGGGAATGTTCCTTGCCGGTCTGATCCTTCAATGTGAAGCCTGACGCAGCCCGGGTTAAATCCTTTCCACCTTCTGAACTGCTGCCCATCGCCACGAATACTACACCGACCACAAGGATTAAAGCTATTACGATTCCTATAACATTTCGTTTCATTTTCTTTCTCCATTTACATTCCGGCAATAATGCCGTTTAAAATGCTCAGCTGACCGCTGACCATAAGGACGCCGATAATTACCATCAGCACGCCGCCTATCTTCACGGTGTATTTTACCACACCGGCATTATTTCTAACAGCCTTTAGAATGCTGCCGGCAAAAAATGCAACAATGAGGAACGGGAGAATGAATCCCAAAGTATAAAGACCTATGAGAAGGAATCCCATGGCCTGAGTTTCCTGGGCGGCAGCCATCATGAGAACGCTTGAAAGAATGGGACCAACGCAGGGCGTCCATGCAAAGCTGAAGGTGAGTCCCAAAAGGAATGCCGTCACCGGCGACATGGTCATTTTAGCCGCGTTAAAGGGCAGGTGGAATTCCTTCGACAGTCCGGCGGATCTGCCGTAAAGAAAAATCTGCACCAATCCCAGCAGCACGATTAAAACACCGCCGACTATTTCTATAATTCTCTTGTTTGTTACAAGGAATCTGGAAAGCCCCGTCACTCCAAGACCCAGCAAGAAGAACACAAAGCTAATACCCAGGACAAAAAGGATAGTATTGACCATAAGATTTTTACGGTCATACTCCTTAGCCCCTCCTGACAGATACCCTATGTAAATTGGTAAAAGCGGCAGCACGCAAGGTGAAAGAAAGCTCAACACACCTTCCGCAAAGACCGCTATAGCCGATATATTCAATTCATCACCTTTTGCTAATCTATAATTTCTCCGTTTATTGAGATTGTTACAACCTGCCAGGGAATGAACTTG
>DFGY01000079.1:29769-29902 GCA_002372505.1 Firmicutes bacterium UBA3738 | reverse complement strand
TTTGCCATTAGTGTTTCCTCCTAACAATTCTCCGGCTATGCCGGTTCACACTAGATATAATAATGGTATATATTTTCGGCGGGTCCGTATTGACCTGCCGTTTGTAGGTGATTGGAGCTGTTGAGCAGACTCG
>DFGY01000079.1:4132-29674 GCA_002372505.1 Firmicutes bacterium UBA3738 | reverse complement strand
GCTCTACCGACTGAGCTACAACAGCACATCGACATTCCCATGTTACTATATCTTTTGGGTAATGTCAACGATAATGCTCTCTTCTGCCTGAGTGTTGAGCAGTCTGATGATTTTATACATTTTACATACACCGATTTTAACGCTTCTGATGTACACGCCTTTCAGTTTTACCGGCTTGGTTGTAGTGTCATCCGGATTCTCCCAACCTGCCCTGCTGCTACACGCATCCAGCACCTTGTTGTTTCCTGCATAGATAGCCACGTGCTGGCCTACTTTTTTCTTTTTCTCTTTATTGGCATATGTATGATAGAAAATCAAGTCGCCCACTGCCGCTTTGTCCAGCGATTCAATTTCTTCGCCACCAATTTTAAGAGCATAGTTTATCATCTTGGAATGCTTTCCTCCCGGAAGCTTCAGCCCCACGTACTTAAGATAGAGTTCCTGTACGAGGCCTGTGCAGTCTATGGAGTTTTTGTCGTTCGGGTCGGTCGGATCCTTAAGATGTCTTCCCGCAACTTTATATTTCCCGCCCACATGGCGCTTAGCCTTCGCCATGAAGTCATGGCCTTCCAGGGTTTCGTAATATTTGGTGGTTCCCCTGGAGTCTATAATTCTCACTGCGCCTTTCTTGGATATATATACGCTTACCACGCCGGAGAATTTCCCGCACTTTTTACCTTTGACGCCTCTCACCTTGAACTTGTAGGTCTTACCGCTAGCCAGTTTTTTTATCTTAAAGGATGTTGCCTTTATTTTTTTCTTAAGGTACCATTTCTTTGCAAACTTATACACCCGGTAATGACGTTTACCCTGTCTCTTTACTTTGTATTTGTCTTTGACGGTGTATTTCTTTTTATTCTTTGCGGTCTTCTTCACGACTTTGTAGATGCGCCACCCTTTCTTTTGGGTCAGCTGATGCACTTCGTACTTACTCGCCCCATTTGCTTTATTCCAAGTAATGTTGACCGTGTTGGGCTTTTTCCAAGGCACTGAAGGATCTGTAAGCTTTACTTCGCTCACCTTTGCCGGAGTTTTGGCCTTGGCGCTGACCTGAGCTGTAAGAGGTGCAAAGGCCAGAGTTACACACATTACCAACGCTATAGCTATTATCTTTTTCATAACAATACCCTTCTTTCCTTTATCGAACTAGCTTCCCTAACATTTATTTTAATGGAAATAAAAAAAGTTTTGCAACTGATTGCAAGACTTTTCCGTCACTTTTCACCATTCTTTCACCATAATCAACATATTGAACAGACTTTTACTCCGGCAACCACATCTGCTTGTGCCACAACTTGAAAGCTCGCACTATCTCTTCTGTGGTCTCGCTCTTTTTGTCAGGCCCTTAAAAACTGATACCGCTGCAAAGGCCAACAGTACCACAAGGAGCAGAATCATTAATTTTTCCCCTAGTCCGTCCATCCTGTTTGCCGTCCTTTTTATTTACCGTCTCTCTGTCTTCTGATTTCGTACATTAGTATTGCCGCTGCGTTGCTGGCATTGAGGGATGAGATTTTCCCCAGCATGGGAATGGAAACTGTGAAGTCGCACTTTTCTTTTACGAGCCTGCTGATCCCCTTTCCTTCATTGCCTATTACAATTGCCATGGAACCTTTAAGGTCTGCATCGGTGTAATTGTCGCCATCCATATCACATGCGGCTACCCACACGCCCTTGTCCTTTAGCTCGTCAATTGTTCTTGCAATGTTGGTCACCTGGGCAACCTTCATGTATTCAATGGCCCCGGCGCTGGACTTGGCCACGGTTTCGTTCAGGCCCACGGCGCGGTTCTTTCCGATTATTATACCGTGGACCCCTGCGCATTCCGCAGTCCTCATTATTGCTCCCAGGTTGTGTGGGTCTTCAATATCGTCTAGGATTACCAGGAATGGCGGCTCCCCCGCTGACTCTGCTACGCCGAGAATTTCACTTACCGTGCTGTATTTATGAGCAGCTGCGTAAGCCATTACTCCCTGATGACGGCCGTCGAATTTCTTGTCCAGGAAGGCGCGCTCCCTGTATTCCACTTTCACTTTGGCTTCCTTGGCCATAGCGATTATCTGCTTTACGGAGCCACCTGTGCCGTCGGCAATTACAATGCGCTCTATCTGGCGCCCGCTTTTCAGAGCTTCGGTAACAGCGTTGCGGCCGGCAATTATTGAATTGTTCGATTTCGAATTTTTATCCATTTAATTATTTGATCTGCTCGTATGTAGTAAATCTGTATGTAATGCCGCCATCTTCCAGGGGCTCGCTTTCCTGTACGCACTTAAAGCTCGGATCCTCGTCCAGATTCGGGAAGAATGTGTCGGCCTCAAGGTCTGCTTCTATTTTTGTCACCAGAGCTTCGTCGCAAAGGTGAATGAGTTTCCTATAAATTTCGCCGCCGCCGCAGACATAAGCGTCCGCCAAGGCATCTGCGCCTATGCGTTCTTCCAGTTCCTCCGGCGATGGGCAGAGCACGATGCAGGGCTGCCCACATTCCGCCTGCTCACATTCCGCCCCTTCGCATTCCTTCAGGGAATGGCAGACGCAGATTCCTTCCGGGGCGTAGTCCTTATTCCTGGTCAGCACTACGTTGACCCGGCCGGGCAAGGGTTTTCCTCCGGGGAATGACTCCAGGGTCTTGCGTCCCAGCACGATCACCTTCCCCTTGGTGGTCTCTCTGAAATATTTCATGTCTCCGGGCAGTTTGAACAGCAGGTCGCCGTCCTTTCCTATGGCCCAGTTTTTATCTACTGCAACTATTGCTTTCAATGCATTACCTTTCTTTTGACCCGCCCTGCTATATAGCGATGGGAATGTCCTTTATCTGCGGGTTCTTTTCGTAGTTTTCAACTATTACGTCGTCCACTGTGAATTCATAGAAGTCCTTTACGTCCGGATTCAGCGTTACCTTCGGTGCCGGGAACTGAGGTCTCTCAATTAGCTCCTTTATAATCGGCACGTGGCGGTCGTAAATGTGGGCGTCGGAAATAACATGTACCAGCTCGCCGGCTTTGAATCCCGTTGCCTGGGCAAACATCATGAGCAGGATTGAGTACTGCACTACATTCCAGTTGTTCGCTGCGAGAATGTCCTGGGATCTCTGGTTCAATATGCCGTTCAGAGTGTCCCCTGTGACGTTAAATGTCATGGAATAAGCGCAGGGCTCCAGTCCCATTTCCGTCAGATCGCTAAAGTTGAATATATTAGTGAGAATGCGGCGGGAATAGGGCTGATTCTTAAGCTGCCAAAGCACGTTATCCACCTGGTCCATTTCACCGTGGGCGAACTTGTACTTAACTCCCAGCTGATAGCCGTAGCCCTTGCCGATGGAGCCGTTCTCATCTGCCCATTCATCCCAGATGTGGCTGTTTAAGTCCTTGATGTTGTTGGACTTTTTCTGCCAGATCCACAGAATTTCATCAGTGGCTGACTTAATGGCCGTGGGTCTTAAGGTGAGAGCCGGAAATTCTTCCTGCAGGTTGTACCGGTTCACAACGCCGAACTTCTTTATAGTATGTGCCGGAGTACCGTCGGGCCAGACCGGCCTTACCTTCTGCCCCTCCGACGAAAACCCATTCTCAATAATGTCCGTGCACATATCAACGAATAATACATCTGCTTTACTCATTTTCTTTTCCTCTTTGCTACCTTTAATTTTGTTTAATATATTAACACGCCATACCCATCCAGGTAAAGCGTTTCACGGGGACAGGCTTTTTGTTTCACCTGCTTTTTTCTATTATTGCTATTGATTTACTAATCACATCATCCATCTCTTCCTTCAGCCCGGCAAGGTGCAAATAACCTATAAGGGCTTCGAAGGCCGTGGCCCACTTGTATTCCACCGGGTCGGCATTCTTGGGCCTGCTCAGGCTCTTGTGGTTGCGAGCGCGTTTAACCAACCGCTGCCGGTCTTCCGGGAGCTCATCGAACAATTCTTTTATGGCCGCCGCCTGTGCCGAGGCTCTGACGTAGCCCACCGCCGCAGCGTGAAGTTTGTTCGGCTTTACCAGACCGCTTTCAATCACGTGCTTTCTGACAGCTAGCTCGAATACGGCGTCGCCAATATAGGCCAGCACCAACGGATCGGAATTTATTATTCTTTCGTCTTTAATGTTCTCCATTGCTCAATAATACCACCCTGGTCATTGTGGTTTCAAGGGTGCGTTTCACGGGGACAGGCTTTTTGTTTCACCATTTTTTGGAAAGATGACAAGGGCGGTTCTCCTAGTTTTTCTGTGCATAGAAATACAGTATCCCGTCCTTCCATAGGACAAAAAGATGACAAGAGAACCGTCCCCTTGTCATCTTACATTTTTTAGGTGAAACAAAAAGCCTGTCCCCGTGAAACGGTTGTCCCCGTGAAACGGTGCTGCTTTTATTCTTTGATTATCTGGACGCCCTGTGGTGTGTCTTTAAGTGTAATGCCGCGGGCTGCCAGTTCGTCTCTGATTTCGTCGGCGCGGGCGAAGTTCTTTTCGGCTCTTGCCTGCTGTCTTTCGTCAACCAGTGCCTGGATTTCGGCGTCGATGCCGTCATCTGCTTTGTCCTGCTGGAGGATGCCCAGTACGTTTGCGAATTCCATGAGAGTCTCCAGGGACTTTTCTGCGAATTCCTTGCTGGCTCCGTCTTTTACGGCTGTGTTAATTGCCGTTACCAGTTCAAATACTGCTGTGATGCCGTCGGCTGTGTTAAGGTCGTCGTCCATTGCAGCTATGAACTGCTGCCTGTATTTGTCGTAATCTTCGAAGGCTTCCCTCTCGGCGTCAGTCATAGCGCCTTCGCCCTTCTCAATTAAGAACTGGAGATTTTCCTTGGCGTTCTGAAGCCTTCCCAGAGAATTCTTCGCCTGCTCCATGAGCTCGTCGGAGAAGTTAATCGGGTTGCGGTAATGTCCTGAGAGCAGGAAGAATCTGATTACCTCGCCGTCATACTTTTCGAGAATGTCTCTTACTGTGAAGAAGTTGCCCAGGGACTTGGACATTTTCTCATTGTCAACTGTAATGTAACCGTTGTGCATCCAGTAATTTGCGAATGTGCATCCGTTGTGAGCTTCGCTCTGGGCGATTTCATTCTCGTGGTGGGGGAACTGCAGGTCCTGACCGCCGGCGTGAATGTCAATCGTGTCGCCGAGATATTTGCGGCTCATTGTTGAGCACTCAATGTGCCAGCCGGGTCTTCCCATTCCCCAGGGTGAATCCCAGGCGATTTCGCTTTCTTCCTTGCGGGCCTTCCAGAGAGCAAAGTCCAGCGGATCCTGCTTCTTTTCTTCTACCATGATTCTGGCACCGGCTTCAAGGTCGTCAATGTTCTGCTTCGAAAGCTTACCGTATTCCGGGAATTTACGTGTGCTGTAATATACGTCGCCGTCCACTTCATAGGCGTAGCCCATGTCTATGAGGTCTTTTACGAACTGGATGATTTCATCCATTGTCTCAGATACTCTCGGGTGTACGTCAGCCTTTTTAACGTTGAGGGCTGCCGCATCCTTGTAGTATTCGTCAATGTACTTGTCCGCAACCTCCGGCGCTGTGATTCCTTCTTCCTTGGCGCGATTGATAATCTTGTCGTCTACGTCTGTGAAGTTCTGTACGAAGGTTACATCGTTGCCCTTGTACTCCAGGTACTTTCTCAGTGTGTCGAAGACTACGAAGGGTCTGGCGTTTCCTATATGAAAGAAGTTGTAAACAGTGGGGCCGCAAACGTACATGTTTACCTTGCCCTCTGTAATTGGTTTGAACTCTTCCTTCTGTCTGGTCATTGTGTTATATACTTTCATTTTATCTTACCTCCTGTGCTCCGGCCCGTGGTAATCCGAGCCTCTGGTTATTATCAAATTATGTTTTTCCGCTATATGGGATAAGCGCATCTCCTCTTCTTCTGAATGCTTGCTGTAACAGCATTCCAGGCCGCCCATTCCGTGGGCCGCCAGTTTTTGGATTATTTCCTCCACCTTGGCGAAAAATTCCTCGCTGCCTCGCTCTCCCTGATGGCGAATAAGCCCCGGATGGGCAAGGACTGCCATTCCATCGGCGCCAAGGATGAGGTCTATGGCTTCGTATGAATCTATTTTTTGCTTTGGTATTTTTCTCATCTTCTCCGTTGAAAATATATTATCAAATGCTTCTTTCGGTTCCTTTATATAACCGAGAAAGGTCATTGCCCTGGCCATTGCCGGCTTGCTGATAAATGAACCCGGCAGATATTCCTGCGATATAGAATACCCCTCTTGAGCCAAAGCCGCAAGTAGTTTTTCGTTTCTTTCTTCTCTCCAGATTCTGATTTTTTCGCAGGCCGCCTTTAGAGCCTCGTCTTCCGCATTAATGCCATACCCTAAAATATGAAGACCTGTCCTGCCTTCAAACAAGGTGGACAGCTCTATGCCATAGGTAAAATCGATTCCGACCTGCCGCGCCGCAGCGGCTCCTTCAGGGAGACCGTCTACGCCGTCGTGATCGGTAATGGCCATATGGGAAAGGCCTTTATCCTTTGCCCAGGCGACTACCTGGGCCGGCGACAGGGTTCCGTCGGAATAATATGTGTGAATGTGATAATCAGAATCTTTACTGTTCATCTTAAAATCTCTTAAAAAATTTCCGCCGTCCCGCAACGGACCATGTGATATACGTCATCAGTGCTAATAATATACCACCTACTATGATTTCAAACATGGTTACCTGAAATGGAAAACTGTCGCTGAGGAGTAGTACCAGGTTGTCCCCGTCGGGGAATTTCTTTCCGAAGACTCCTCCGTACGCTGCCATGCGAAGTGACGGCACCAGGTTGATTACGGCATTTACCACTTCTATAATCAGCAAAACCAGGACGGCTATTTTAAATCGCTTCATAAATACTGCCTTCACCCTCCACCTTATGAGGAAGAAGTATGCGGCTAAATTAACCAGGAATGCGCCAGCGCCAATTGCAAGGAGTACATCCAGCAGACTCCTCAGTCCTGCCATGGCCTTTTTATCCAGGGAACTGAATATATCCTGGGGCTCGTATTCCACATTTTCCATGAGGGTCAGTTCCGGCATTCTGTGCTGCATGAAAGAGGCGAAGGTGTTCACCACATCATCCTTGGTTGTGGCGATGGTTGTATTCTCCATAATCTCCGAAGAATTGAGACTGAACTCGTACACCTCACCCAGGCGCAGAACAATATTTGCCGAAAGACAAAAAATCATAATCGGCAAAAAGATTACAATTAGATTGGCTAGGAATTTCTGAATATCAAAATCCCGTTTTTTTCTTGTTCCATACACACCGCGACTTTTTCTCATATCATTAATATTATAGTAATAACATTAAAATCTATCAAGAGGATATTTTAATTAAAAAGGGGGCAGGCCGTAACAAAAAGCCTGTCCCCGTGAAACGCTCAAGCGTCTGTGCTTAGTTTGCTTCTTCTTCTGCCTTGTGGTCGGCGATAATCTTTTCGGCGATGTTGCCGGGTACCTGGTCGTAGCGCTCGAAGGTCATTTCATAGCTGCCACGTCCCTGTGTCATGGAGCGAACTGTGATGGCGTAGTCGAAGAGCTCTGCCTGAGGTGCTTCGGCCATGATTTTCTGTTCGCCTGATGCCAAAGGCTCTGAGCCCAGGATACGGCCGCGACGCTTGTTCATGTCACCCATAATGTCGCCCATGTTATCGTCGGGAACTGTGATTTCCAGATGCATGATTGGCTCAAGAAGAATTGGGTTGGCTTCTACGATACCTTTCTTGAAGGCCAGTGAAGCTGCAATTTTGAATGCCATTTCGTTTGAGTCTACATCGTGGTAGGAGCCGTCGTACAGGTTGGCGTGTACGCCCTGTACCTTACATCCTGCCAGAGGACCTCTTTCCATGGATTCAATGAGACCCTTTTCGATAGCCGGTACGTAGTTCTTCGGAATTGATCCGCCGAAGAGTGTTTCTTCGAATTCGAAGTCGGCTTCGCAAGGTGAGAACTTAATGTGTACGTCACCGTACTGTCCTGCACCACCGGTCTGCTTCTTGTGTTTACCCTGTACATCGGAGTTGCCACGGATTGTTTCGCGGTAAGCGATTTTCTGCGGAATGGTCTGAACCTCTACTCCGAATCTGTCCTTAAGCTTGTCTTTTATAATATTCAGCTGCTGCTCGCCCTGTCCACCCAGGAGTGTCTGGCGTGTCTCAGCGTTTCTCTCGATTACGAAGGAAGGATCTTCTTCTCTCAGTCTTGCCAGACCTGAGAATACTTTGTCTTCCTGCTTCTTGTCGGCTGCCTCGATAGCCTGGTAGAGTACCGGTGATGGCAGATCCAGCTCGTCGTAGCTGATGTCGCTTCCCTTTTCTGCCAGGGTGTCTCCGGAGAGAGCTGTCTGCAGCTTGGCTACTGCAACGATGTCGCCGGCTTCGCCTGCATCGATGTCTTCCTGCTTGTTGCCGCGGAGAACCATGAGCTTGCCCAGCTTTTCTGCTTTGCCGGCTCTTTCGTTCTGAAGCTCTGCGCCACTGTTGATTTTACCGCTGGCAACCTTGAGAACGGAAATCTTTCCTACGAATGGGTCGGCGATTGTCTTGAATACGAAGGCTGCCGGTTTGCCTGCCGGGTCGACTGTGTCAACATCAGCCGGTGATGGGCAGACGCCTACGATGAAGTCGAGGATTGCATCGGCAGGCTCGCCAATTTTAAATGGTGTCTTGCATACGGGAACGATGCTGCCGTCTGCGATACCGCCTTTAAGGCCCTTCTTGATTTCATCTTCTGTGAACTCTTCACCTTCGAAGTATTTCTCCATGAGTTCCTCGTCCGATGAAGCGATTGCTTCCATGAGGTCGTCGTCTACTTCGCCGAGAGGCCAGGAAAGAGGTGTGATTCCTGTGCCGAATTTATCCTTAAGGGAAGCTATTGCAGCGTCTACGTCGCCTGTTCCCTTGTCGTTCAGAATTACTATTCTGGGCTTGCCATACTTCTCGCAGGCCTTCCATGCCTGTTCCGTACCAACCTGTACGCCCTGAGCAGCGTCTACGAGAATTGCTGCTACTTCAGCGGCTCTCATTGCTGCGTTTACTTCACCTACAAAGTCAAAGAATCCCGGTGTGTCAATGAAGTTGATTTTTGTGTCTTTCCACTCTACGGGAATAATTGAAGAATTGATGGAATATCCCTTTTCGTGCTCCATCTTATCGTAGTCGGATACTGTGTTTCCGTCTTCAACTTTACCCATACGTCCCGTAACACCTGTCTGGTTCAGAATTGCTTCGACAAAAGTTGTCTTGCCGCTGCCGCCGTGACCGACTAATGCTACGTTTCTAATTTTATCGGATGAATAACTTTTCATAGATTAGGACCTCCTGAATAAAAATTTTGCAAGTGGGATAATTATATCATCAACGTGAAGCCTCCGCAACGTTTTCAGAAAATTAGAAATCGGCGGAACCCGGTGTCCTCGGGAATGGAAGTACGTCGCGGATGTTGCTCATTCCTGTGACGTACATTACCATACGCTCAAAGCCCAGGCCGTATCCCGAGTGGGCTACGCCGCCGTACTTTCTGAGCTCCAGGTACCACCAGTAGGGTGCTTTGTCCAGGCCGGCTTCGTCCATGCGGCGGTCAAGCACGTCGAAGCGCTCTTCCCTCTGGCTGCCGCCAATGATTTCACCGATGCCCGGTACTAAGAGGTCGCAGGCGGCAACGGTTTTGTTGTCGTCGTTGAGCCTCATGTAGAATGCCTTTATTTCCTTTGGATAATCCGTTACGAATACCGGTCTCTTATATACTTCTTCAGTGAGATAGCGTTCGTGCTCGGACTGAAGATCTACTCCCCACTCGACGGGGAATTCGAATTTCTTGTCTGCCTTCTTGAGAATGTCTACAGCCTCTGTGTATGTAATACGGGCAAAGTCGGAGTTAACCACGTTGTGCAGTCTGTCCAGAAGCCCTTTATCAATGAAATTATTGAAGAACTCCATTTCTTCCGGTGCATTCTCCAAGGTGTAGCTGATAATGTATTTAATCATGGCCTCGCCCCAGTCCATGTTGCCCTCAAGATCGCAGAATGCAAACTCAGGCTCGATCATCCAGAACTCTGCGGCGTGTCTTGCCGTGTTTGAATTCTCAGCTCTGAATGTGGGGCCGAAGGTGTAAGTGTTTTTAAATGCCAGTGCGAATATTTCTGCCTCCAGCTGTCCGCTTACCGTAAGCGAAGTAAGTGAACCGAAGAAGTCTTCGCCGAAGTCTACGTTACCCTCTTCATCGAGAGGCGGATTCTTCGGGTCGAGAGTGGTTACTCTGAACATTTCTCCTGCGCCCTCAGCATCACTGGCTGTAATAATGGGCGGGTGGGCATATACGAATCCGTTCTCCTGGAAGAACTTATGAATAGCGTAGGCTATGACGGACCTTACTCTGAATACTGCCGAAAAGGTATTGCTGCGGGGACGCAGGTGGGCAATCTCTCTGAGATATTCCATGCTGTGTCTCTTTTTCTGAAGTGGATAGTCCGGGTCGGAGCCTGCTTCCACAACTATTTCGTTAGCTTTGATTTCGAAGGGCTGCTTTGCCTCCGGAGTCAGGACGAATGTGCCTGTTACGGATATAGCCGCCGAAATGGGAATCTTGCTGACTTCTTTAAAGTTGTCCATCTTTTCTTCTTCGTAGACTATCTGTACCGACTTAAAGAATGTCCCGTCGTTAAGCTCGATAAAACCGAAATGGTTTGAGCCCCTGTTTGTCCTTACCCAGCCTCTTACTGTAATTTCCTTGTCTGCGTATTCTTCTTTGTTTCTGAATAATTCTTTTACGTATATTTCTTTCATGTTCTCTTTTCCTGTCTTACATGTTATATGTCGGATCAAACTTGCCTTTTATAAATGTTTCGAAATCCTCAGCCGTGCCGTAGGTGAATCCGTCCTTGGCTGCGACGATGGCTGCGTATCTGCTAATGGGCAGCACGTAGAGATTCTTCGTCTCTATAACTTCGCCAAGCTCACGGTAGTGGAATGTCTTAATCTTTCCCAGCTCGGAAATAACCACATCGCTGTCGGAGAATTGTATTACCGTCTCGGGTATTTCCCCGCCCATGGCTTTCTTGTCCTGGCCCAGGGCTATCTTCGTGGTCATGAGGAAGTAGATGTTGAGCATAAATCCCAGGAAGACGAAGATGATCGAGCCTTCCCAGAGAATTGTACCCATCACTCCTTTAATGGTGATCATTCCGAAATTGTTGAGGAGCATAATGGTGGCACATGTAATTCCGACAATAAGGAATATGATACCTATTCTCTTGTGATTTTTGCACAGTACATTCCTGTGAAATTCCCTTACGAGTTTTTTGTTTTCCGTATATCTGTTTTCAAACAGTACTTCATCCATAACGCGTTTCTCCTTTTAACTTAATTACCTAAAGAATTGTATCATATCTACCTATTCTTTGAAAGTATAAAAAATGCGTTTCACGGGGACAGGCTTTTTGTTCCGCCTGTTGAAACCTGTGGACGGTTCCGCGTTCCACTGCCGGCAGTACCCCTGAATGACAGTAATGCTGACGAGCACAGACAATCAATAGCGTATTACGAACAAAGCACGTGATTCACCGTGTGGGCTTGTCTGAGCGCAAAGAATCCTGCGTCGTAGGTCGCCACGCGCTAAAGCGCTGCGACATTTGACGGCGCAAGTTCATCAGCGCTAGCGTTGCTAGGCGCTGTGACAAGTGCTGCGCGAGTTCCCACACGGGTCACTTGCTGTGAGTAATATGCATTGATTGTGTGCGAGGAAAGCCGCTGTCATTCAGGGGTACTGCCGGCGGTGGAACGCGGAACCGTCCACAGGTTTCAGGCGAAACAAAAAGCCTGTCCCCGTGAAACGTTTTTGACAAAAAATAGAAAAAGGTGACAAGAGAACCGTCCCCGTGTCATCTTCTTATCCTGCAATGTTGCCTTGGAGCATGTCTTTAAGTGATATGTTTCTAAGGTCGCCTACCAGTTTGTCTTCGATTACGCCCAGGTTGTTGTGCATCTGGCATTCGCCGTTTGACTCCCTGTAGGGGCAGTCGAAGTTGGGATCCAGGCAGGCAACGAAGGTGCCCTTTTGTTCTACAACCGATATGACTTCGTAAAGGCTGACCTCATCCAAGTCTACGTTCAACCTGCAGCCGCCTTTTGCGCCTCTTGTTACGTCTACAAAACCGGCTTTGGATAACTTTCTAAGTATCTTGTAAGCGAACTGCTGGGGAACGAATTCCTTTTTAGTTATCTCACTTACAGAATGCTGCTTTCCGTCTTGCAGCGCACGGAAGAATCTAATGGCGTAATCCGTTTCCCTAGTAAATAGCATTCCCTACCTCCTATTAAACTACCGTGTAAGAACAGTATGATTTATGTTAATATCTTTGATTATTTTTGTCAAGTCTCAAACCGTTGATTTTTCAACATACGCGCCTGTATGCGTTGTCTTGACACAATATTTTTCACTTGTCAAATCATTCGGGAACACTGGAAACTGTACGATTTTGTCCAGTTTGTTCAGCCCATGTACTCCTGCTTTGTTTTTTTGTCAATTACATGGCGACCTGCCAGTTCTGCCGTGACATCCGTAATATCTATTCCTGCTTCCACCATCATAACCAGAACGTGGTATGCCAGGTCGGATATTTCGTAAATGGTTTCTTCCTTGTCGCCTTTGGCAGCGGCAATGATTACCTCTGTACTTTCCTCCCCGACTTTCTTGAGAATCTTCTCCATTCCTTTCTCGAAAAGATAGGTGGTGTAGCTGCCGTCCTTAGGGTTGGTCTTTCTGCCTTCTATTAGCTTGTAAAGCTCTTTGTAGGAGAATGGACTTTGCGACCGACTCTGATAAATCTCGTTAAAGAAGCAGCTCTCCGCTCCTGTATGGCAGGCAGGGCCGTCCTTTATGACTTCCACTACCAGAGCGTCACCGTCGCAGTCTGCAGTAATGTTCACCACTTTCTGTCGATTGCCGCTGGTCTCTCCCTTGCGCCAGAGTTCCTGACGGGAACGGGACCAGAAGCAGGTGTAGCCCTCCTCCTTGGTTATTTTCAGGCTTTCCTCGTTCATATAGGCTAAGGTCAGCACTTCCTTTGTGTAAAAGTCCTGTACTATGGCCGGTATTAAACCCTTGTCATCAAATTTTAAATCATTCATAACTGGTCCGGGCCTGCGCCCTTCTCTCCTCTCTATATCCGCATATTGATTCCCTCTGCGCTGAGGTACTCCTTAAGATCCTTTATGCTCACTTCTTTGAAGTGGAATATGCTCGCTGCCAGGCCTGCATCCATTCCGTCGTGGCGGAATAGCTCTGCAAAGTCTTCCATTTTGCCGGCACCGCCGCTGGCAACAATAGGCACATTTACCTTGGCAGCCACTGCATCCAGCAGCTCCAGGTCAAAGCCTCCTCTAACGCCGTCGGTATCCATACTGTTTACCACAATTTCTCCGGCGCCTCTCTCCACACCTTCCCGGGCCCACTCAAGGGCATCCATTCCCGTGTCTTCTCTGCCGCCTTTGCTGAATATGTGAAAGCTGCCGTCAACTCTCTTCACATCCATGGACAGTACCACGCACTGATCTCCGTAGCGCTTGGCGCCTTTTTCAATCAGAGTCGGGTCTTTAATTGCGCCGCTGTTGACGCTCACCTTGTCGGCACCGCACTTCAGCACACGGTCAAAATCCTCCAGAGTATTTATTCCGCCGCCTACTGTCAGGGGAATGAATATCTGGGCTGCCACGCTTTCCAGGATTTCCGTAAAGAGCTGCCTTCCTTCAAAGGATGCGGTAATGTCGTAGAACACCAGCTCATCGGCTCCGCTGATATTATAGAACTTTGCCATTTCCACCGGGTCGGCTACATCCCTTATGCCTTCAAAATTAACTCCTTTTACAACCTTGCCGTCTCTTATGTCCAGGCAGGGAACAATTCTTTTTGTAATCATATTATCTCCGTTTCTTGTTTATACTTTATTGGGGTCCGGCTATTTTCACTGCCTCTCCCAGGTCGATAACATTATCGTAGATGGCCTTTCCGAGAATGGCTCCGTAAGTGAATGTGGCCAGCTCCTCCACTTCCTTAAGGGAACTGATGCCACCGGATGCCATGACGTCCAGACCGTCAATCTCGTTTAGCTCTCTGTAAATCTCCATGTTAGTGCCTTCCATAGCTCCGTCCTTGGAAATGTCAGTGTATATAATGGTCTTCACTCCAAAGTCTCTCATCTGCCTGCAGAAGCTGACGCTGTCCAGGGATGTTACCTCCAGCCAGCCCTTCACCGCCACAAGTCCATCCTTGGCGTCTACACCAACGGCAATGGCTTCGCCGTATTTTTCTACCATGTCGCGGACAAATTCCGGATTCTCTGCAGCCACCGTCCCAAGTATTACTCTGGATACACCTGCCTCCAGGTACCTGGCTATTCTCTCCTCGTCACGGACGCCGCCGCCTATTTCAATGAACATGTCCACAGACTTTGCCACCCGGCTCACAACGTCGAAGTTGGCCAGAGTGCCGTCCTTGGCTCCGTCCAGGTCCACCATGTGAAGGTTCCTGGCGCCGGCTTCGTAAAAGGACTTTGCCACTTCCTCCGGGGCGTGGGAATATACTGTCATCCTGTCGTAGTCCCCCTGAAACAGCCTTACTGCCCGGCCGTCCCTAAGGTCTATTGCGGGAAATATCTTCATTGGTCCCAACCTCCTCTTACGCCTCGCTGAAGGCCTTGAGAATGCTAAGGCCTACGCTGCCGCTCTTCTCCGGGTGGAACTGAGTGCCGCATACATTGCCGGATCTTACAATTGCCGGTACGGTGACGCCATATTCCGTAGTCGCCACTGTGCTCTCCTCACAGTTGGATGCGTAATAGCCGTGGACGAAGTAAACGTGGTCGCCGCTGCCAATGTATTTTACCAGGGGGTCATCCTTGACAATGTCAAGGGCGTTCCAGCCTATCTGAGGAATTTTCAGGTCGTCTCCGATCCGTCCCTGCATGGATACCACTTCGCCTTTAATGTATCCCAGGCCATCCCACTCGCCGTACTCGTAGCTCTTTTCGAAGAGGAGCTGCATGCCCAGGCATATTCCCATAAGGGGTTTGCCCTTCTTTACTTCCTCGTCGATAGTCTCAACCAGGCCTGTGGCTCTCAGCTTCTTTATTGCATCCTCGAAGGCGCCTACTCCCGGAAGGAATATTTTATCCGCATCCTTAAGGTCCTGTGCCTCACTTGTCACCTTGACATCGGCTCCAACGTATCTAAGGGATGATGTGAGGGAATATAGATTCCCCACTCCGTAATCTATTACTGCTATCATCTACAGCGCTCCTTTCGTCGATGGTATTTCATTTGCAAACTTCTCATCTATTTCACAGGCTGCCGCCAGTGCGCGAGCCAGCCCCTTGAATGTTCCTTCTATAATATGGTGGGTATTGGTGCCGGCCAGCTTCTTCACATGAAGGGTGAGTCCCAGCTCTCTTGAGAATGCCACCATGAATTCCTCCGCCAGTTCCGAGTCGAAGCTGCCTGCCATCATTGGCTTTGTTTCGTCTGAGTCATCAAAAACCTTCATAGCCTGAAACTCAACATCGTACACCAGGTAGCTGCGGCCGCTAATGTCCAGAGCTATGAGCATAAGGGTCTCGTCCATAGGGAGCATCATGCTGCCGTAGCGCTTTATTCCCTTCTTGTCCCCCAGTGCCTCTTTGAAGGCCTGACCCATAACGATACCTACATCTTCAACTGTATGATGGTAATCAACATCACTGTCACCGTGGCAGGTCAAGGTCATGTCGAAGCGTCCGTGGCGGGTGAAGAGCTCAAGCATGTGGTTGAAAAACCCGCTACCTGTATCAATGTCGAACTTTCCCGTGCCGTCTATGTTAAGGCTCAGGGAAATGTCCGTCTCAGCTGTCTTTCTCTTTATTTCACTTGTTCGCATAGTATTTCCTCCGTTACTGCAAGCAGCCTGTCCATATCCTCATCTCTTCCTATGGTTATTCTCACATAGTCTGAAATGGGCTCCTTATCAAAATGTCTCACAAGTATGGCTCTCTCCCTCAGCTTGGTAAAGTAATCCTTGCCGGAAATTTTGTCCGTCCGTGCAAAGACGAAGTTAGCCTTGGATGGAAGAACCTGAAAGCCCAGCTCCTCCATCTTGGCCGTGAACCTTTCTCTGGTGGCTGCAACCTTGCCGCAGCATTCCTCGAAGTAAGTCCGATCCTTTATAGCCGCCGTGCCTGCAATTATTGCCAGCCTGTCCAGGTTGTAAGGGTTAAAGCTGAACTTCATTTTGTTTATATCTTCTATGAGTGCCGCCGCCCCCAGGGCCAGTCCGATTCTCGCTCCGGCAAGGGAGCGCGACTTTGAAAAGGTCTGAACCACCAGTAGATTATCGTACTTATCTATAAGGGGGACACAGCTTTCCGCGCCGAAGTCCACATAGGCCTCGTCTATTACTACCAGCCTTGAATCGTCCGCACGCAGCAGCTCTTCTATTTCATCTCTCCCAAGGGCTATGCCTGTGGGAGCGTTGGGATTTGCTATTATAATTGTTCCGTCAAAGTCCATGTAATCCGCCGGGTCTATTCTAAGGTCCTCCGTCAGGGGAATTGCTTTGGCATCGCATCCGAATACATCTGCAAAGACCGGGTAGAATCCATAGCTCACTGAAGGGAAGCATATCTTCTCCCCGAAGGCCATGTATATGAATGCCAGAATTTCGTCGGAGCCATTGCCTACGGCTACCTGATTCTTTTCAAGACCGTAGAATTCCGCAGCTGCGTCTATTAAATCCGATGCCTCCGGGTCCGGATAGCGAACCAGGCTTTCCATGTCTTCGCCGGACAGAGCCTTTACAGCCTCCGGCGAGGGCGGATAAGGATTCTCGTTGGTGTTGAGCTTTATAAGGTCCGGGATCTTGGGTTGCTCACCCGGTGTGTAAGGCTCCATTTTTTCGTATTGCTTTCTTAAGAATCTACTCATCTTTCATTCTCTCTTCCATTCACTCTTCCATGCCCTCTTTCAGCCTGTTCACCATTTCGGTAATAGCTTCGTTCTTAAATTTGAATCCTGCCTTGTTGGCTATGAGTCTGGCGCTAATGTCCTTAAAGGCTTCGGATATTTCAAGATTGTTTTCCTTTATAGTCGTCCCTGTCTCCACAATGTCCACTATGACATCGGTGAGATCCAGAATGGGTCCCAGCTCTATACTGCCGTTAAGCTTTATGATTTCTATATCTCTGTTCTTTTCCATGAAGTGCTTCTTGGCTACGTTCACGTACTTTGTGGCTACGCGAAGGGTCCTCTCCTGGTCGTCTTCATAGCCTACAGGCGCGGCTACGCACATGCGACACTTTCCTATTCCAAGATCCAACAGCTCGTATACGTCAGGTTCATCCTCCATGAGAATGTCCTTACCAACTATGCCTACATCTGCGACTCCATGCTCTACATACACCGCCACGTCGCTGGGTTTGACCAGCAGATATCTCATTGTGCCGTCTGCGCTTTCCACAATGAGCTTGCGGTCGTTATCCGCATAGTCCGGGCACTCGTAGCCGGCGCTGGTCATCATCTTATATACTTTGTCACCAAGTCTGCCTTTTGGAAGGGCTATACTAAGCATTGTCCTCACCCTCCTTCACCTTCATCAGTTTTCTGTACTTCAATTCTCCCGGGATGTTGTTTTCCGCACGCACAGAAAGGCCCTGCTCTCTGAGCTTCGTAACAACCGCCGCAATGTCCCCGGGGCTGTCCGATTCTTCATAGAGGAGCAGCACGTCGATGTCGTACTCATCCTTATGCGTCTCCATTCTGCTTATTTCATCCAGGTAAAGGGCAAAGCCTACGGCTCCTACCTTGCGCCCGAATATTTTCATGGCGCGGTCGTACTGCCCTCCAGAAAGTACGTTACTGGGAAGGCCTTCTATAAATCCCCGGAAAATAATTCCGTTGTAGTAATCAATATCGTTAACTATGGAAAGGTCTATCTGCACTTTTTCCGTCATGCCGAAGGCGGCAAGTCCGCCGCATACATCCCTGAGGGAATCAAGGGCGTCGGCCATAGGTGTATTAACCACCAGCTTTCTGGCTCTCTTTATTGTCTCGTCTACGCTACCGTATAGAGTGGGGATCTCTTTCAGCACATCAATCTGGGAATCCTTAAGGCCAATCTGGCTGCCTACCTTGTATATGCCGGGGGCATTTTTCTGACGGATCAAGGTGAGCATGTGGACGTAATCCTCATACCCCAGGTTCATGCTGCCCAGCAGCTCCGTTACGAATTCCATGTTGGAGATTTCCAGAATGTAATTGTCGCTGATTTCCGCAAGGGATCTGGCGGCAAGAGCCAGGACTTCCGTCACTCCGTAGTCATCTACGTTGCCGATGGACTCCAGGCCCATCTGGGATACTTCCCGGAAGTTGTTGCTCTCCTTGTCCTCCCTGTACACATTTTCTATGTAGTAGAATTTCTCACCATTTTCCATGGTGGCCTTGCTGTTTTTAATTATTGACAATGTAACATCCGGCTTCATTGCCAGAAGCCGGCCGTCAAGGTCCGTAAATGATATTACCTTATCCCCTTTAAGAAAATCGGCGTTGGCCGCGTAGAGACTGTATTCCTCGAATCGTCCCATGCGGAATTTCCTGTAGCCGAACTTTTCGTATATTCCTCTTAGTCTTAATGTGGCCGCTTCTGCCGGCCTAAGCTTCACTCCTGAAATGTCCATCATTCATTACTTTCTTTCTTCATTCCTCTACCGCGTTAGCGCGCTAAAGTGATACCGTGTTACAACATTGTATCACGGCATTCTTATTTGTCAACTTTTTTCGTTTCATTGGTACTATCAAAAGAACTATCGTAAGTACCCTCAAAGTCTTTTACTTTATTGCTTGTGTATAGCTTAAGTGCCGTCCCTATGATTGCCACGGCAGCCAGAGCTATTATTCCTATGATTACAAGTTTGTCCATTCTTCCCTTCACCTCCGAAGTGGACTATTTTCCGCGAAGAGCCTTTTTCTGCTTGTGCCAACGCATTACCTTAAGGTCGGATCTAATGAGCCATCCGAAGAGAGCTGCCAGAGCAGCTGCCAACGCAATGAGCCCTACGCCAAGAGGATCCGGGCCGTCTGAGGCCTCACCGTCTTTTCCTGCCTTAACTGCTATATTCTCTTCCTTTTCTCTTTCCTTTGCGGAAATCTTTGCCGTAGCCTTATCCATCATTTCCTTTTCGGCTTTGGCCTTGGCCTTCTTCTCATCTTCCTTTTTCTTATCTACGCCGGCACCTTCGTCTTCAATATACTCACCATCATCGATGAACTCATCGTCACCGTTATCGCCTTCTTTATCACCGGAGCCATTATTATTCTCATTCTTATTCTCATTCTCTTTGTTGTCTTCTTTGTTCGTATCCTTGTCTGTAATCTTGGTGACATAAACCTTTGTTTCAACGAAGGCTGTGGCCAGCTTGTCGCCGTTAGTGTTAAGCCCCAACCTGACGGCCGTCTCAATGCGCCCCTTTTCCGGCTCAAGGTGAGCCAGCATATCAAGGTCCGAAACTGTGACAACCTTAAGAGTATCTACTGTCTGCTGTGTTTTATGATCTCTGAACACTACCTGTGCTCTGTCTATTATGAGATCCTCCAGGTCACCTGCTTTAAGGTGCTCGTCCCTTTCTCTGGTGTTTATCTTCACTTCCCTGACTATGGCATCAGTGGTGGACATGGCCTCCTCTGCAGTACGGAAGGCAAAGGAAGTCAGCATACACCTTGGGTCCTCGGGATGCTGAGGGTCGGCGCAGAAATTACCGCTGCGCACTCCCGGCTCCTGAGCTATGGGAGAATAAACGTGCGTAGAAAGAACGACGGGAGCAACTGTCTCCGCCTCTGCGTAGTCATTATATGTGAAGCAGCCCCAGCATATTACCATACAGGCTATCAGGACCGCCGTAACTCTTCTAACGGTCTTCATGATTCTTCTCCGGCTTTTCTCTTCTCTTTTCTTTTCTTTTTTCTCGTTTCTTGTCTCTTTTATTTTCTTTTTTATTATCTTCTTTCTTTTCTTCTTTAAGATATTTACCATTAATGGGGACGACTTCGCCGTTGTCCAGCACAGCCTCCTGCCCCTTCATTGTGCGAATGTGCTTCTCGTTTACAAGATAGGCTCTGTGAAGACGGATGAACCCTTTTCCATATAGCTGATTCTCCAGCTTCTTCATAGTCGAGTAAAACTCAAATATTTCTTCTCCGAAGTGGACTTCCACAATTCTGTTGGTCACCTCGAAATAGAGTATATCATCCAGGGCGATGTTCTTCACTTCACCGGCGCAGGCGAAGGTAATCATCTCCCGCTTTCTCTTTCCGGCAGCATCGAGGGCGCTCAAAATGGCGTTTACCGTTTTATCCTTTGTCACATCACCCTTGACCAGGAAGTTTGCTGGCCTCACGGCAAAGGATTCGAAGACCCTTTCCTTTTCTTCGGAAATGAATATTATCTCTCCGTCGTATCCTATTTCCCTCAGCTGCTTAAGGGCGTCCATGCCATCCATCTTCTCGCCAAAGTCCGTGTCGGATATTATCAGGTCCACCTCTCCGGGCTCGTCGGACATCTCGAAAAGCATTTTCTCACCGCTTTCCAGCACATCTATTTCACAGGAACTTTCATCAGGCAGATATTCTCTGATGAGCTTTTCCAGTTCTATATTCTCTTCTTCAATCTGATTGCAAATTACAATTCGCATATTCTTCCTCCCTACTCCTTAGCTGATATCCGTACGTGCCAGTATCTGAGCCGGCTGCTGTCTTAAGGTCCTGGCCAGGGGCAGCAGACCGAATACAATGTTGAAAGCAAATATCAGCACAAGTCCAACGAGCATAACCAGCGGATTTATCATATAGTTTCCGGCAAGGACTTCGTTGCCGGTGATTTTATATATGATGTAGCAGGCAAAGGCAAAGCCCGGCAGACCCGCTATGGTTGTAATGGCAATGATTTCGCCAAGGAACATCTTGTAGATGTCCCGCTTCTTCACGCCTATTGCGCGGTATACGCCTACTTCCTTTATTCTGGAAAGGAAGGACGCCCTCATTATGAGGAATATTTCTATGAGTGATATGAGAAGAATTACAAGAGCCGTAACTACTGAACTTGTAAGGCTCTTTTTCTTCTGGCTCACATACTTGTTCTTCGCTTTAGTGTAAGGGCTTTCAACCTTCAGCTCCATATCCTCGAACTCAGCTTTGGCAAGCTCCGGATCTTTACTGTAGACCATGAAGTTCTTCTTGCTCTCTATGAAGCTGTACTTAAGGGTCTTGCTGTTTACAAGCAGGAGTGACTGAGCCGCCTCTTCATCTTCCTTGTAGTAGCCTACAACTTTGAGCTTATGGCCGTTGACCTTCTTGTTCATTTTCTTGCCCAGCTTCAAGTCGCTCTTGTAAAGGTCGCTGACTACGACTTCGTAGTCCCGCTTAGGCTTGACTCCGCCGTCAAAATCATAGTCGTTATAGTCTACCATCTGGCCGTCTTCCCCGGCTCCCGCATATTCATCCTCTTCATAGGACTCATCGTACTCTTCGTAGTACTCGGCATCTTCAACAACTTCTCCGGCATTTAACATTTCCGCCTCATCGGAGCTCATACTCTTGGCGATAACGTTGAGGAAGAGGGATGGATCCGTGTAAATGCATGGCTCGCTCCTGTCGGTAATTCCCACTATGACAAACTGTGTGCTGGAATCAAGGTTTACGGTCCTGCCCAGGAATCCTCCAACGCTGCTGAGACCCGCCTGTTTCGCCGTGCCGTCCTTTTGCATTTCTTTAATGGACAACTCATCCACTACAATTTCTTTTTTATTCTTCGGCATGCGACCGTATTTAAGGTCGTCCTTCGTTATGTTTTCTATGCTGGTAAGGGAGCCGCTCATGGCGCCGCTGCTGCCCTTGGTCTGGAAGAAGTCATCGTAGGGCAACGCCAGATTGATCTTCGAATCTCCGGGAATGATGTACTCGACGCTGTCCATCTTTTCGTAATTAAGATAGTCATCGGCCTTAAGCTTCTTTCCCGAGACCTTCAGATAGTCCTTGTTTACCTTTACGAAGTCCGCATCCTCTATATCCATTATTCCCGCCACGTTACTGACGCCGAACATTATGAACAGAGCCGAGAAGAAGAATCCTATCAGGAGTATCTTCTTAATGGCCTTGTAGTCTCTGACTTTGCGGAAGCCGCCCTTCAGCATTTCCTTGGTGTCTATAATGGAAGTGTATCTGGGCATCTTCCTGGGGGCCAGCTTCTTGGTGTCGAATCTGTGACTCAGGAAGTCTTCCTGGCTTAGACCTTTGTAGTGGTCGTCAATGAGTTCGAGTCCCGATGAATCGTCGACTATTTCAAGCCTTCCGGCCTCATCATTGCTCTTTATGTATACGTTGCCTTCGCGCACTACCACTTCCAGATTAATCTTTTTATCCGTGTCGCTGTAGACCTTTATGTCGTAATCCTCCGACGAAAAGTCTTCGTAGTGCTCCATGTCTTTAAGATAAATTTTGTTGTCTATGCGGTAATCCAGGTCATCGGTGTGCTTGTTTTCCTCATCGGAAACAACCTCGCCGTCTCTCAGCCTTATGATTCTGCCAGCGTAGAATGTAGCCAGATCCTCTTCATGGGTAACGAGAATTACCAGCCTTCTCCTTGAGATGGCCTTGATGATGTTCATTACCTCAATTGTGTTGCGGCTGTCCAGGTTACCTGTAGGCTCGTCGGCAATAATAATGGGCGGATCCTTAACCAAGGCTCTGGCTATGCCTACCCTCTGGCGCTCACCACCTGAGAGCATGTCCGCATACCTGTTGCGGTATCTGTACATGCCTACCATTTTAAGGGCGTGCTCCACCTTGGCCTTTATTTCCGACTTGCTCTTTACGTCATTCATTTTAAGAACCATGGCCACGTTGTCGAAGACAGTCATGTCTTCTACCAGGTTGTAGTTCTGGAAAATGTAGCCTATGTTCTTGCTTCGGATTTCATCAACCTTCCCCGATGACATGCCGCTGATCTGCTGGCCGTCAATATAAACCTTGCCGCTCTGGATTTTGTCCAGGCCGCCTATTACGTTTAAGAGTGTGGTCTTGCCGCAGCCGGAAGGTCCCAGAAGGGCCACCAGACCTGTGCGTTCAAACTCCAGGCTCGTGTCCTTTATGACGTGAATCTGATTTCTCTTGCCTCTGTTGAAATATTTGTTTACACCGTCTAGTCTGATCATGATTACGCCTCCCCTCTGTATGCCTGCATGGCCGATGTCGTAAAGAGCTTGCGAGCCGCTCTTCCGGATATCATGTATGCCATGACCACAAGTACAAGATACAGGATGATGTAATCCTTGGCTTCCATATATTCAATCAGGTATTTTACGTATTCAATCTGCAGTACGTCAAAGGCAACCAGTCTGGTAAACAGGAAGAACAGACCGAATGCGATTGTTACTACGAGAATAATTTCTATGTCCAGTATTCTCTTTATATCCTTCTGGGACATTCCCAGCATTCTCGCAATGGAGAAGTAGGAGTCCCTGGATTTGAGAATGAGCCTTGTTACGAAGTATGCGATGAAGAATATTACCACAACGAGAATCACCAGGAGGGGCACCTGCACCAGACTCAGTATGTCCGTGCCCGCATCGAGAATAGGCGATATGGCATCCTTAAGAGGGATGACCTTCATGTCCATATCTCTCAGCTGGTTTGTCACCTCGGCTACTTCGTGGTTGTTTGTGGCAAAGACGCTGATCTGGTATACCCCCTTGTCGAATATACTTCTGAAGTCCGCGGGATTTATGAATATATCCTGGGAATGCTCTTCAAACTCGCCTATGCCGATGGTCTTATTGTATGTCTTTGATGCCGTCACGTCCTTTATCTTCAGTTCTTTGGAAGAATCAAAGTACATGTTGTCGGCGGTGATTTTTATTTTCTGATCCTTCGCCTTTTCGTTTTTATAGTTTTCATTGAACTCCGCCGGTACGTATACCTTGCCCTTGGGAGCCTTCTTTGTGGGAATGAGTCTGTATGTGGCTTCGTAATCCTGGCCTACCTTGACCGTTTTCTTTCCGGATTTTATTTTTATGGTGCTGGCCTGAGCGTAAGCGTCTGCTCTCAGATTCTTAAGGGCGCCTTCAGACACGTATATTTTACTTTCTTCGCTGAATTCCTCCCCTTCGTAGAACTGGATTCCGGTGATGTTCACCTTTGCCAGGCTGCTCTCCCCGTCCTCGGACATAAGGTCACTGGTGGTGCCGATTACTTCCTCCGGCTCTCCCATGAGTATTCCGTCTTCCCGGCCTGTCCTGATTACAGCGTCATTGTCACCCTTGGGCATTTCCCCGGCGTTAAGCTTTCCAACCAGAGCGTCCGCAGGGTAAATGTAGCCGTAGAAACTCAGCAAGTCATCTTCGATATATGCGCTCTTGTCAATTAGAATATCGTCCTTGGCTACGACTCTTACATTCTCAAAAGCCTCGATTTTCTTTATTTCTTCATCGGTGAACTTGTGATTGTCCCTGTGCTTTACCACCATGCGATCATCGGAATAGTTGGTGAAAAACTGGTTAAATCCAAACTCCGAAGAGGCGTTTTCCGATTCTTTAAAGTTCGTGTATATTGAGGTGACTGAAATTGTGACAAAGAGGAACACAATGAGTAGCAGCAGAAATTTGGGTATTATGTTAAATGTATTTCTGACGCCCAGCCTAAGCTTGTTTCCAACGGTTATTCTCCCGCTCTCGCTTTCCGCCAGCTCGCCAGCATCCGGGACGTGCACTACTTCCTTGTCCTCTATTACACGGCCGTCGTTCATTCTCACCACTCGCGTGGCGTACTTTTCAAACTGATCGAAGTTGTGAGTAACCACTACCACCAGCTTGTCTTTGGCGATTTCACTGAGAAGCTTAATGACCTCCTCGGCGCTCTCGCTGTCCAGGTTACCCGTAGGCTCGTCGGCAACAATAATAGAAGTGTCCTTGGCCAGGGCTCTGGCAATGGAAACCCTTTGCTTCTGGCCGCCGGAGAGCTTTGAAACCTTTGTTCTCGAATACTCCGTAAGACCTACCTTGTCTATGATTTCCGGCACGCGACGCTTAACTTCCGTATCCGGCACTCCGTTAATCCAAAGAATGAGCTCAATGTTCTGGTAAACGGTGTAGCTGTTTACCAAGTTGAACTCCTGGAATATGTTGCCTATATATTTCTTTCTGTAGGTTTCAAACTCAGCAGTGGAAAAATGGCTGGTCTCCCTGCCTTCCACGTACATCTCCCCTTCCTCGTAAGTATCCAGTCCGGATATTACGTTGAGAAGAGTACTTTTACCACTTCCGGATTCACCTGTAATTACAACAAACTCACCAACGCCAAGCTCCAGATTGACTTTGGTGATACCACTGGCAATAATGCCCTTGCTGTAATAAAATTTTGAAACGTTTTTTAACTGTATCATTATGAGGCTGACCTCATCCAATTACACTTTCCTTCTTCTTAAATAACGTACGGAGTAATGTTATCATACTTTTATTTATTTGCCAAGGTGACAGGGGGACGGTTCT
>DFGY01000079.1:341-4049 GCA_002372505.1 Firmicutes bacterium UBA3738 | reverse complement strand
TGACACGAGAACCGTCCCCCTGTCACCTTTATGAACTGGCGGGGAACTTTTCGCCGCATCTGGGGCAGGTCACTGTGACGCGTCCCTTGCCGGCGGGGATTCTCACCTGTTGTTTGCAGGAGGGGCAATAGTAATAGGCGTATACTGTACTGCCGTAGGCGCCGTTTCTGTTTTGCTCGCTCTGGGTGTATGTGTAGGTGCCCTGCTTTTTCTGCTGGCGGAAGTAGCGCCAGTTTTTAATCCTGTTGGTTATCTGAAGATACTTCTGGTTTTCAGCTTCACGTGCCGCAATATTTCTGGACAGTGCTCTGTAAACAGAGTAAAAGAACAGCGCGACGCCAAAGAGATATATGTATCTCTGGCCGAAAATCCTTCCCATTATTTCAATGACAAAGGATGCAATCAGAAGAAAGAAATTGAACTGATCCCATCCTCTTCTGCCTCTCATGAAATTTGCCCATCTGTATAGTAGATTCATTTTAACTCCTTGTGTATTTCCTGCATTCTGCGGTCCACCTCAGCCATGGCCTCGGCGCAGCGCAGCAGCTGCAGCTCATCCTTTTCCGATAATTTCTGCTTTCTCTTATACTTCAGCTCGTGCTCAAGGCTGGCCCATGTATCCATGGCAATTGTCCTTATCTGTATTTCCACCGGCACCCTCTTGCAGCCTTCGGATAGAAATACGGGAACCAGTACAACAATGTGCAGGCTGCGATAACCACTGGGCTTCGGGTCAGTAATGTAATCTTTTTCCCTTATGAGTTCTATGTCGTCCTGGGCCGCGAGCAGCTTGGCTATAGTATATACATCATCTTTGTAATTGCAAATAACTCTGATGCCGGCTATGTCCGTAAGGGCGTTCACTCCGGCTATGGTCATGTCCAGCCCCTTCTTCTCCATCTTCGCGAAAATGCTCTGTATGGATTTCACCCGGCTCTCAATGTGATGTATAGGATTGTAATCATGCTTGACACTGAATTCATCGTCGAGGATCTCAAGCTTGGTGCTGATCTCTTTTATAGCCGCCTTGTATATGTTCCTCGTCTCCATGAACTGCTGGGTAACGAGGGCTAAAGGCTTTAAATTTTCCGGCATGGACTCAAGATCCAGTTTTAAATCATCATGTTTTTCAAGAATCATATCTCCCGCCTTCCTTTGTTGCACCGATTATATCACATAAGGTTAAAAAACTCTGAAACCGTTTCACGGGGACAGGCTTTTTGTTTCACCATATATTGGCAAAAGATGAAAAGGGGTCAGACCCCGTGTCACCTTTTTCCAATATTCGGCAAAAGATGACGGGAGAACCGTCCCCCTGTCATCTTATAATGTCGTAGTTGATTGGGCTGTAGAAAAGCTTCTCGATTTCCGACCGGGAAGGTCTGGGCTCCATTCCCAGAATCCACATGAGCTTTGCCAGTACGGATTCGTGGGTCATGTCCTTAGCCTCGAGAATGGGGAGTCTTTCCTTTATGCGCTGCCCTACTTCGTAAACGTCTATGTTGCTGCCTTCGTAGGTTACCTGAGTCGTAATCACAACCAGCTTTTCGTTGTCGGCGTACCCCTCCATGAGTCTTACAAAGTCATCCATTATGGACCCCGGCATGCCGCCGACTCCAAAGCTTTCTACTATAATTGCGTCGTTGTTTTTAATTATGGGCTCCAGAACCACCGGACTCATCCCCGGAGAAAGCTTCATGTGGAATACTCCCGGGTTCAGCTTGTCAAAGAATTTTACCTGCACCGGAGCATCGTCCTTGATGAACCTGATTATTCTGCCGTCCTGAATCACAGCTAGCTTCGGGTAATTAATGCTGGTGAAGGCGGAAAAGCTGTAAGTCTTGCTCTTCCTCGCCCTGGTGCCTGCAATGACCTGGCCGTCGAATACGAGAGTCACGCCTCTGGAAAGGGGATCCGCCGCATAAACAATGCTGTCACGAAGGTTGGTCTTGGCGTCAGTGATTTCCGAGCCAATAGGCTTTTGGGCTCCCGTCAGAACGATGGGCTTAGGGGAACCCTGAATTAAGTATGACAGCGCCGCCGCCGTATAGGACATGGTGTCCGTCCCGTGGCAGATTACAAAGCCGTCATATTTTTCGTAGTTCTCCCTTACCGCCCCGGCCATAAGCAGCCATTCCCTGTAGGTCATGTCCGTGCTGTCAATGTTGCACACGGCAAGAGTATCCAGAGTGTAGTTCTTATCAATCTCCGGTATAAAGGAAAGTAACTGTTCACTGGAAAGTGAAGGAATCAGCCCGTGAGGCGTCTCTTCGCTGGCGATAGTCCCGCCTGTTGTAATTATCAGTATGCTTTTCATCTCGTTTTCTATCTTTTTTCAGTGGCTCTATTATCGTAACAATAATATCACATACCGGGGCTGATTTGCACAGGTATGTGATATGTTTTCTGATTAGATTTCGCGCCCTCTCTTTACGAACGCGCGCTATATCTTTCACAGTTAAATCGTTTTTGTTGAGTTTGATATGTCGCTTCCGGGAAATGCCTTGGGGGAGGCATCAGAGAGGATCCGGAAAAGTTGAGGGTATATTTTTTAATATACATTTGGGGATTTTGCGAGCGTCCGTAAAGAAAGGGCTGTTTTGCCCTTTTTAGGAATGGCTGTCCCCCCGGTGAGGGGGGCGGGCTACCGGAATGAAGTCATCCTCCGGCTGCCCGCAATTTGTGACTAATATTTCAGCGCGAGTTTGCCCGCCGCTTTTTTAAGTCATTTGGCACTGCAAATTTGCGTCTTGCATACTGCAGCTATTTGACTGTCACTGTCACTACTTTAGCCAGTCCGTTCTGTGTGTAGCAGTAGATCTTTGTCTTGCCCTTCTTGACGCCCTTAACCTTGCCTGCCTTGGTCACTGTGGCTATCTTCTTGTTGGCAGACTCGTAGCGTGTCTTTACGTGTACGCTTACTTTCTTGCCCTTAGGTGCCACGCCCTTGGCGTTAAGCTTTAAGGTCTTTCCTTTCTTGAGCTTCTTGGCTTTCTTGATTACTGCCTTCTTAACGGATACGCTCTTGTAGTTTGCGTATTTCTTGTGTCCCGCTGTACGTACGTGCAGGGTCTTGGAGATGGCGTTTACCTTGTTTCCGTTTTCAGCTATGAGGAGGAACTTGTAGTACGTTCCCTTCTTAAGCTTCTTTCCTGCAACCTTCTTTACGTTCAGGGTCTTGCCTTTTACTGTAGCCACTTTCTTGTACTTGTTCTTCTTTCCGCACTGGTTGGCGTAGACCGTGTACTTCTTGGCTCCCTTTACCTTGCTCCACTGCAGCTTGATGCTCTTCTTTGTCTGCTTCTTACTCTGGAATTTCAACTGTGCATAGGTTGATCCCTTAATGTCGCCGTCGTTCGTGGCCGTTGTAATAGCCTTTGTTACTGCTGCAAGTGTCGCAGGTTTATTTGGCGTTACTTCTGCCGGTATAGTCTTTGGATTGTCATTTGGTGGTACAACCTTCTTAGTGCCGGTCTTCTTCGCTGCATCGAAGGCTTTCCTCGCTTTGTCCAGATTTTCAAATGCTTGTTTTACCTCACTTCCGGTTACTCCCGGCTTCTTAAGCGTATCTTCCACGTTCTTAATGGCGTCCTCAAGTGCCTTTCTTTCTCCGGCCGTCACCCATTTGTCCCCGGGGTCTACATCTGTGCCATCGTTGCTAACCTTTGTACCGTTCATGTTGGTTTTTGCATCGTCTATCACCTTTTG
>DFGY01000079.1:0-266 GCA_002372505.1 Firmicutes bacterium UBA3738 | reverse complement strand
TCTTCGGCTGTTGCACCTTCTTTCAATCCCGCCTTTTTGGCATCATTGAATTTCTGCTCAGCGGCAGCCAGTTCGTTTAAGGCTTTAGTTACTTCCGCTCCGGTCACTCCCGGCTTTTTGAGTACGTTCTCCACATTTGCGATGGCGTCTGTGAGTGCTTTTTTCTCTTCTGCTGTCACCCACTTGTCTCCGGGGAATACGTCTTTTCCGTCTACGCTCACCGTTGTGCTATCCGCATTTTTCTTGGCGTCGTCTATCACCTTTTG
>DFGY01000075.1 GCA_002372505.1 Firmicutes bacterium UBA3738 | reverse complement strand
TAGTTCCCGTTTAAGCGCTAAAAGTACTGCTGCCATTTTGCAGCTCTTGTTTTCTTTTTTCATTTTTCCTCTCCTTAACTATCAATTTAACTATTTCCCCAATAGTATTTTCTTACTGCTTTTGGGTTTTGTCAAGGAAAGAACGATTTCTTTAACAAAAAGCCTGTCCCCGTGAAACGGTTACTCGAATTGGCTGTTGTAGAGTTTGGCGTAGTAGCCGTCCAAGGCGAGGAGCTCTGTGTGGCTGCCCTGCTCCACAATGTCGCCGTTATCCATTACGAGAATGTGGTCTGCGTCCTTTATCGTTGAAAGGCGATGGGCGATAACAAAGCTGGTGCGCCCTTCCATGAGGCGGGCCATTGCCGACTGTATGAGCCGTTCCGTCCTGGTATCTACGGAGGATGTGGCCTCGTCCAGTATGAGAATGGGGTTGTCCGCCAGCATTGCCCGGGCAATTGTCAGCAGCTGCTTCTGACCCTGGGAGATATTCGTTGCTTCTTCGTTTATGAGTGTGTCGTAGCTCTGAGGAAGCGTAGTAATGAAGTGGTGAATGTGGGCCGCCTTGGCCGCCGCTATTACCTCTTCATCCGTGGCCCCCGGCGTGCCGTATTTAATATTATCCTTTATGCTGCCGGAGAATAGCCAGGCATCCTGGAGCACCATTCCAAAGAGAGCCCTAAGGTCGCTCCTGGAGTATTCCACAATGTCATGGTCGTCTATGAAAATGTCTCCGCCGTCCAGCTCGTAGTAGCGCATGAGCAGCTTAACTATTGTGGTCTTGCCTGCGCCGGTGGGGCCGACTATGGCCACCCTGGAGCCGGGCTTGGCAACGTAGCTGAAGTCGCGGATAACAGGGCTGTCGGCCTCGTATCCGAAGCGGACATTCCTGAAGCTGACCTCGCCCTTATGAGTCGTCACGTCAAAATCTATTTTGTCCGAGGAGTCAGTTCCAAAGGCGTCATCCTCTTCATCTTCCTCAATGAGCTCGAAAATTCTTTCTGCCGCAGCCGCCGTGGACTGGAGCAGGTTCATAACGTTGGCCACATTCTGCACCGGCTGGTTCAGATTCCTTACGTAGAGGAGGAATGTCTGGATATTCCCAATGGAAATAGTTCCGGCAAAGGCCAGATAGCCACCGAGAATGCACATGGCCACGTAGCCCAGGTTGCCTACGAAGTTGGTAAGTGGCATCATGAGGCCGGAGTAGAACTGGGACTTCCACGCGGACTCGCAAAGCTTATCGTTTATTTCATCGAATTCGTCTGCGGTAATTTTCTCCCGGCCGAAGGCCTTGATTATGGTGTGGCCTGTGTACATTTCCTCAACGTGGCCGTTCACATCACCCAGGTAACTCTGCTGGTCGTGGAAGTGCCCCTGGGAATGCTTGATTACCAGCCTTATTATGACCATGGACGCCGGCAGAATGAGCAAGGCGATAACAGTCATGATTGGGCTGATGCTGATCATCATTACCAGTATGCAGATAACCGTCGCCGCACTGGATATGGTCTGGGTAATGCTGTTGAGCAGCGACTGGTTTATGGTCTCTATATCGTTTACGAAACGGCTCTGTATCTCGCCGTGAGTCTTCTTGTCGTAATACTTGAGAGGCAGGCGGTCCAGCTTTTCGGACATTTGCTGTCTCAGCTTGTAAATTATCATCTGGGAGACCTTGGCCATAATGAAGCCCTGGCAATAGGCGAATACCCAGGCGCCGCCGAAGAGTCCCAGGAGGAATAGTATCACTTTGAACAGCCTGTCAAAGTCCACGCCGCCGCTTCTTATTCCTTCTACTATAATGTCAGTGGCGTTGCCGAGAATGGCCAGGCCTATGGTATTGCCCACAGTTGCAAGCACTGCAAAGAGGCAGACAATAATTACTCTGAATTTGTACTCCGCCAGATAGCCGATTAACTTTTTAATTGTAGGGCCGAAGTTTCTGGCCTTTTCCCCGGGCATCATGGCTCCCACTCTTCCGGCGGGGCGACCTTGGTTCTTACGGTTTTGTCCGTGACCTCTCTCACTCATGATCCGCCACCTCCCTTCCGGATGATGCTGCCGCTTCGGGCGCAAGGACCCCGGCCAGCTCCTCTTCGCTGAGCTGGGATGCCGCAATTTCTTTATATACATCACAGGAGCGGAGCAGTTCCTCGTGGGTGCCACTTCCTACGATTCTTCCTTCATCGAGAACGATAATGGTGTCCGCATCGGCAATGGTGTTCAGCCGCTGGGCCACGATTATAATGGTGCTGCCGCCAAGATTTTCGCTTAGCTCCTTTCTCAGCCGGGCATCGGTGGAAAAGTCCAGCGCCGAGAAACTATCGTCCAATATGTAAATAGGCGCTCTTCTTACTACCGCCCTGGCAATTGCAATTCGCTGCTTCTGACCGCCGGACACGCTCTTGCCGCCCTGAGCCACCTGAGTGTCATAGCCATCTTCCAGCTTATTTATAAACTCATCGGCCTGGGCGATTTGGGCAGCCTTAACCATTTCCTCATCTGTGGCCTCGCGATGGCCGAAGAGGATATTGTCTTTAATTGTTCCCGTAAAGAGCGTGGTCTTCTGGGGCACGTAGCCAATCATTCCCCGAAGTTCTTCCAGGGGAATGTCTCTAATGTCCGCGCCGTCAACCTTTATCCTTCCGCCGCTGACGTCATAGAATCTGGGAATGAGATTGACCACGGAGCTCTTGCCGCTTCCTGTGCCGCCGATAATGGCCGTGGTCTTCCCCGGCTCCGCTGCGAAGCTGATTCCGCGAAGGGCCGCATTGGAAGATCCGGGATATGCGAATTCCACGTCTTCAAATTCCACAAGGCCCTTGCCCTCAGTGTTTGTAGTCACCTCGGCATCCTTTATGGAAGGCTCCATAGCCAGCACCGCACCGATTCTCCGGGCGGACACAGCGGCTCTTGGAATGATTATGAAAATCGTCGTAATGAACAGAAAGCTCATTACCACGTGAATTGCGTATTGCATGAAGGCCATGACCTCGCCTACCAGCATGTCGCCTGCGGCCACCCTCTTGGAGCCGGCCCAGATAATGAGCACGCAGGTAGTGTTCATAATGAGTGTAATGGACGGAAAGAGGAAGGCCATAGTCCTGTTTATGAAAATATTCAGGCCCGTAAGCTCAGTGTTGGCACCGTCGAATCTTTCCTCTTCGTGACCTTCCGAGCTGAAGGCTCTTACAACCAGCAGGCCCGAAAGCCGCTCGTTTATTATGAGATTCAGCCGGTCCAGCTTGTCCTGAAGAATCGTAAACTTAGGCATGACCGCGAAGAATATTCCTACCATTAATATGAGAACGACGATTAAGGCCAGGCCGATGGTCCAGGTCATGGACGGGCTTAGTGCTACGGCGTTGACCAGGGCGCCGATACCCATAATAGGCGCGAAGACGGCCATTCTCAGAAGCATTACCGTAGTCTGCTGGATGTTCTGCACATCGTTTGTGGACCGGGTAATAAGGCTGGCCGTGGAAAACTGCTCGAACTCATTGGCGGAGTAGGTCATTACCCTTCTGAACAGCGCCTTTCTGATGTCCCTGGAAGAGTATGCCGCAACCCGGCTGGCGAACATGTTGCCGATAATGGCGCAGACCACCGCAGCAAAAGACACCAGCACCATGAGGGCCCCCGTCTTGTAAATGAGCCCCTGGTTGTGCTTTCCAATCCCTTCATTTACTATATCCGCCATAAACGAAGGCAACAAAAGTTCGCTCATGGCCTGCCCCAGCAGGAACAGCACCACCAGCAACACCATGGGAATATACGGTTTGTACTTCTGCATCACCAATTTCATACGCAAGAGTATATCACAAAGCGTTTCACGGGGACAGGCTTTT
>DFGY01000018.1 GCA_002372505.1 Firmicutes bacterium UBA3738 | reverse complement strand
GGAAATGCAGCAAAAAGCCACGCTTTTAAGGCCGTTCTCCTTGCACATATCCAGCGTGTTCCGGTAACAGTCCGCCAGATCCTTTTCAAGCCCCGGCGTCAGTTCATATTGGACGATGGGACCGACAATGTGAATGACCTTCTTTGCCGGAAGGTTGAACCCATCCGTCAGCATTGGAACAGCTGTCGGCTGTTCATAAGCCGCCCCATTTCTCTCCCGAAGCATGTTCATCTGCCTGTTGCACTCAGCCCGAAGCTGCACCCCGGCATATGTGTGAATGCAATTATCTATGCAGGCATGCATGGGCACAAAGCATCCAAGCATTTGAGAGTTCGCCGCATTTACAATGGCGTCTACAGCAAGCCTTGTAATATCTCCCTGCCAGATTGATATTCCATCTCTGGTCTCCGGTATATCCTCTAAGGTGACGACTCCTTTTTCATCCCTGCGCCCTTTCAGATATTCATCCTGAACACGGATTACATCCGGTGACATATCTTTCGGCATCCTGATGTTCATCAGTGACCTGAGAATATTTCTTTTACCCACTGTATCCTTTGGCGTTTCAATATCCTTATACTTTCCTGAATCAGCCTTAAATTCTTCAACCAGATAGTCGAGGCGCTCTTCCTGTGTCCTATTCTTCCCGTCCATAATCTATTTTCCTTTTATCTTTACGTTCCTGTTCCCCCATCCTTTTTTCAGGTTCAGTTTCTTGCGGGGGATTTTCGTTATTACCGTGGTCTTAACTCTCTTACCTTTCCATTTTGCGAAGAAGGCATAATCTTCAATCTTCTTTATCGTTTTCGGTAGATAGATTTTTCTTATGTGATTTTTATTGGCGAAAGCACCACTGTAGATTCGTTCTACTTTGTTGCCGGCAACCTTTGCTGCGATTTTTAGAGTACTTTTCTTTTTGTATTGGTATGCCGGCATGGCGTACCAGCCGCTTCCTTTTTCGAAGGCCTTTTTCATCGCAGGCAATTTCTTTTTGTTAGCGTTAGTAATGATATTGTAGATAACGTTTCCCTTCTTTATGCCATAGATTAAATATATCTGATGGTGACCCTTGTCAGCCATATATTCACAGGGCATATCAAACTTATCCAAATCCAGGCTTTCTCCTTTGATCCACTTGCCTTCCTTTGTGTACTTATTTTCACTCATCCATGTTGAATCATAAAAAACCCATCTCTTTTTACTTTTGGAATAAGCAGCATTATAAGCATGATTATCCCCGGTGACTACGAAACAAGGAATCCCTATGCTGTTAAGCATCACTTCGTTCAGATTTGAATAACCTTGGCAAACAGATTTTTTCTTTTTCCATACCTTATGAGGGGCTAAATTGGTAGGAACAATTACTTTCATCGCATTGACGGAATGGTAATACGTTCTTTTTGCAACTGCTGTTGCAATGGCGTATATTTTCTCATAGTCATTCTTGCAGTTCTTAGTTATTCTCAAGGCTTGCTTTTTCAAATATTTATAGTTCTTATCGCTTTTCTTATAGGATATATATCTATATTTTGAACCTTTGTAATCCCCATACCGATTCTTTCTCTTCAAAATAATCGAAGGGTTTGAATGCTTCTGCACAAGGTTCCATGCCTTCGCGTGAGAATACAGCATGGTGCCTTTTTTCCCGGGCTTTACGAATTTGTCTACCTTACGATACTTTAAATCGCTGAAGCTCTCAATCACTTCACCTTTTCTGGCTACCGTTAAAATGGCAACCACAGAAGCACTTTTTCCTGCGGCAATTGTGCCACTTACCTTCCCCGAACTGACCGGTACACCCTTTTCAGTGAATATATCCTTGCTGAGTTGAGTGGGACCGCCGTTTTTGCCAAAGTTGTTTGTCTCGTTATAAAGCAAATTACTATTATCGGTGTAGGATAATTTAAAATCCTTGGAACCGAAAATGGTTATTGTATCAACGTAAGTCCTGGGAGAAGCGTTTCCCGTTGTAATCGTAGCTGTCACAACGAATTTATCGGCATAATCCTTGCCAAAGCTAAGTGATACCCTAACATCCTTGGCGTCGGCTATGTCGTTGTTGTTAATGACACTAAAAGCAACTGCAATACGATTTTCCTTTGTAATATTATAATCGGTATACTGATAATCTTTATTGCTACTTGCTTCTCTTACCCTAAGGAACTCGGGCTGGTTGACGTTGTACTCCGGATCCACAATTGAGTTAATTACCGGAGTGTTTCCAAGCTTACCATCCCATTTCTCCCGATAAGTGTATGTTGGCCAGTCAGTGCCAGGCCCTGCATTGGCAGCATAAGACTGCACGGGACACATAGTAATGGCCATGCAGAAAACGATGATTAAAGAAATCTTTTTGGGCATAATTTTCTCCCTCAAAATGACGCAATGATTGGCTGATGAGAATATTATACGGGAATAAAGTCAGAGGCACAATAGGGTCCCTATTTCCCTTTCATCTGCGCGTCCGCCCACTGATATACCGACTCCAGGGCCGGAATCAGGGTCTTGCCCCTTTCCGCCAGTGAGTACTCCACCGTCGGCGGCCTTGATGAGCCTGAATGCCTCGCCATCTGCAAGCTTCTCGATGAGGCCGACATTGACACCATTGAAGTCAGCGGAAACGGCACCTCCGTTACAAGCGACTATAGTTTCTCCTTCACATACACCACGGAACAGGGTTCCCTGGTAATCATTACAGTTTCCTGATCAAAGAACACGCAGAGATCCTTAGCGATTTCATCAATAATCTCCTCCGATACATCAACGAGAATAAGGGTCAACGTATTTTCTTCGGTTAACTCTCCCCCATCTTGAAAGAAGCCTCCTCTAGCGAACTGATATGAAAAGTTAACGTGATAGCTCTTGCACACATTCTTCAGGATAGTCACATATTTGTCCAATAGAAAACTCTGACTCATAGTTTCGGAGTCGTTCAGACCAATGTATATAGTAGTTTTGATTGATTCTTTATTCATATGATTATCATCTTTAGCCAATGTGCTGTTTGATGTGCTGTTCTTTAATCAAATGTGTTCTTTTTCCCCGTAACTTCCTTACTTGATATTATAATTAAAATAGGCAAGAATGCCAACTGTATTAAAAAAAGGAGGCATACAGTCCGCAGCCTCCACGAATATTTTTAATTAGTCTTCGATGATTACTCCATCCTCATCCACCTTCAATTCTTCCTCTGTCTTCTTAGCTGCCTCTTTATCTTTATTCATCTTATCAAGCAGCAGGCCTTCCAGTGTATCCAGTATCTGAGGGTTGTCTGCCAGGAAGATTTTTACGTTCTCCCTGCCCTGGCCGATTCGGTCGCCGTTGTAGCTGTACCAGGAGCCGGCCTTTTCTATGAGACCTTCGGCAATGGCGCAGTCCATAATGTCTCCTTCTTTGGAGATGCCCTGGCCGTACATAATGTCGAACTCGGCCTGTTTAAATGGTGGGGCTACCTTGTTCTTTACAACCTTGGCTCTGGTCCTGTTGCCCAGCATTTTGTCCCCCTGCTTAATGGTCTCGATGCGCCTTACGTCTATTCTCATGGATGAGTAGAATTTAAGGGCACGTCCGCCGGTGGTTACCTCCGGATTGCCGTACATTACGCCCACCTTTTCACGGAGCTGGTTTATGAATACTACGGCGCAGTTACCTTTATTGATTACTGCCGTCATCTTTCTTAAGGCCTGTGACATAAGTCTTGCCTGAAGGCCTACGTGAGTGTCTCCCATGCTGCCTTCGATTTCCGACTTAGGTACCAGGGCGGCTACGGAGTCGATTACGACTATGTCCAGTGCGCCGCTCCTTACCAGCATCTCTGCGATTTCCAGAGCCTGCTCACCGTCGTCCGGCTGAGATACCAGGAGCTCGTCCACGTTTACACCCAGGTGCTGTGCGTACTCCGGATCCAGTGCGTGCTCAGCGTCTATGAATGCAGCCTTGCCTCCTGCAGCCTGTGCCTCTGCTATCATATGAAGTGTCAGCGTAGTCTTACCTGAAGACTCGGGGCCGTACACTTCCGTAATTCTTCCCTTTGGTACGCCGCCTATACCTGTTGCTATATCCAGGCTCATTGAACCCGTGGAAATAGCCTCTATATTGGCGCGCATACTGTCGTCACCCAGCTTCATTACAGCTCCGGTGCCGTATTGTTTCTTAATCTGCATCAAGGCAGCTTCTAATGCTTTATCTTTTTCTTCTTTGTTTACAGCCATGTTAACCTCCATATAAAGAACATTTGTTCTTTATCATAATAACCTACATACCCTGCCTTGTCAATGCAAAATTATTGTAATATATTTCCACATCAGTGTCAACATTTACAAATCCCTATAACTACAGATTCCAGTGCATTACAGTCTTTCTGCTGCCGTTGTTTATATCCTTTTCAAAGGCTGTGTGCATGTCATCGATTGAGTTAATCTCAACTACGTCGCCGATTATTATTTTCAGCAGCTCCGGCACGTCCGGATACTTTTCGTAAAGAGCCACCAGATCTCTGAAGTTTTCATTGGAGCTTCTGCTGCTGCCGAAGAGTCTGAGGCCCTTCTCCAGTACCATCCTCGTATTTATTGGCACCGGATCCTCGCTGACTCCCATGAGGGCTATTGTGCCTTCCGGATTTATTACCGGATCTATCATCTGGTTGATTGCCGTTCCCGAGGGCTTTGAGCCTACGCACTCAAAGGCGTGGTCCACGTGGACATCCTCCGGAATGTTGCTGACGCTGAATACCTCGTCGGCAAAGGTGAATTCCTTCATTTTCTCTTCCACTACGCCGAATATGTACAGCTTGGTGTCCGGGAATCTTTTCTTAAAGAGCAGGGCTGTAATGCAGCCTACATTACCCTCTCCCCAGACGCCGACAATGTCTCTTCTGGAGTGGGCGATTTTATCGAATCTGTCGATTACGTGATAGGAAACGGAGCAAAGCTCTGTAAAGGCTGCCACATCCGGATCTATGGACTCAGGCACGGGGATTACTCTGTCCCTTCTCATGGCCACGTATTCCTGCATGAAGCCGTCAAAACCGCTGGCTCTGAACTTGCTGGAGCGCAGATAATTCTCCGCAACTACGACGTCTTCCTCAAAGGGAGTGTTAGGCACCATTGCCACACGCTGGCCTTCTTTGAATTCGCCTTTGCTGTCATGGACTACGTTACCGATGGCTTCGTGAATGAGGGCCATAGGCAGCTTCTTTGCCAGGACTTCCGGCGGGCGGGATCCCTGATAGTATCTCTGGTCCGCATGACAAATAGAAAGATGAGTAGGCTTAATTATTACTACATCATCTTCCTCGTTAATAACGCTCTTCTTTGCCTCTATGGTCTTAGGGGCTACAAGACTGTAAATAGTGTTTTCCAATTTAGTTTCTCCTTTTTATTCTCCCTCCAGTATTGATTTTGCAATTAACAAATCTGATGGATAGGTTATCTTTATATTAGTGGTATCCCCGTCTACCAGGCCTACCTTCTCGCCGGCAAGTACGAATACTTTGATTGCGTCGGTGAGTATGCCCTGCTCCTCCGGGGAAAGGCCGGTATACAGTTCTTTGAACTTCTTGGCTCTGAAGGACTGAGGCGTCTGGCCCTGGTAGAGATGGGCCCTGTTAGGCACCTCAACTATGTACTCTCCGTCCTCACTTCTGACGATGGTGTCCGTTGATGGCACAACTGTGTCGCAGGAGCTGTAGTTTTTAAGAGCCTCAATGTTTGCGTCGATTATTTCCTTTGTGACGAAGGGCCTTACGGCGTCGTGGGTAATGAGAAGGGTCTCATCGTCCAGGCCGTAGTTTTCTTCGATATATTTAATGCCGTTCATAATGGTGTCGTTTCTCAGCTCGCCGCCTTCGATGACCACTATGTCTCCCGTCACCTCTATGTCCGACTCAATAATGTCCTTCGTATAGTCAATCCAGTCCGCCGGTGTGAGGACGATGACCTTGTCAAAATTCTCGTTTTTGCTGAAGCACTCTATAGTATGGGCAATTATGTGTTTGCCACCTATTTTCAAATATTGCTTGGGGATTTCCTTCCCCATTCTTCTTCCTATTCCTCCTGCCAGTACAAGACCGAATATCATTTCATATGCCTCCGTTCGTCATTAATTGGTATTGTGCATAGCATTATAACATATCTCCAATGTATTTTACTATATTACCTGTTGCGTCCTCGGTTCTGTCCACAAAGGCGTCTGCGAAGGCTCTGAGCCTTTCCTCCGTGCATTCCCCCTTTTCCACAGCCTCCATGATTCTGCCTGGGTCGTCGTACCTGGGCAGAGGTATGTCCTTGTCCATGTCGATGTAAAAGCTGCGCTTTTCGTAGTAGGAATCGTAGTCGTAGGTGAAAAGGTATGTGGGAATGCCTGCCACTGCCGACTCGAATATCAGTGCCGAGTAGTCCGTGATAACTGCATCTGACAGGGAGAATAGCTCCATGGCGGAAAAGTCGTCGTAGAGATATTTCCTGTGCTCTTCATCCACCTTAGTCAGTGGATGTGGCGAATAAATAATGTTGTATTCATTCTCGTCTACGGCCTTTATCAGTGCCTCCAGGCCGCGGCTCCCGTCTTCTTCCTTTCTGAAGGTCGGTGCGTAAAGAATGTTCTTCTTGCCATAAAGCTCCGGGTGGAGCCAGATAATCTTGTTTTTCTGCTCCTTCATGGCAGCCTTGTCCGTAAGGAAGTCGTACCTGGGAAGAGGCATGACTACGCCCATGTCCTCCGGATAGCCGAAGGCTTCGGCGAAGGCCTTTATTCCCCTTTCGCTGCTGGCAAAGAAGGCATTGTACCCCTTATGCATATCCATGGCGTTAGCCATCTTTTCCGAGCGACCTTCTTCTTTATCCAGAATTGATTTGCCGAATTTCTTAAAGCAGCCCATGGCGTGCCACATCTGGACAATGTGAGTTGTCTTCTTGTGCTTAAGAATGCTGGCGGGAATGCAGTATCCGTCCAGGATCACCACTGCGCTGCTGGGGAATGAAGGCATGAGCTGGCACACCATGTACACTCCGTAGGACAGCTTTGCCTTCATGCCATCGCCTATAGTCTTGCACATTACGTGGACATGTACGTCGGGATGCTCCTTCACTATTCTTTTTTCCAGAGCCTGAATATCATAAGAAGGAGAGTCGGATTGCCTGCTGATAATGGTGACTCTCCTCTTAGGCGAATTAAACTTCTGTATGAAATATATTGTTCTTAAAAAGGTTTTAAACAGCCCTATGAGTATATTCATATATTACCATTTGTAAGTCTTGTTGCCTCTAACGACCTTTTTCTTCGCTCCGCCTATCTTAAGTGCGCTTCCGCTGCCCTTCTTGCAGTGAGCCTTGTTGCCCGTTACGGTTACCTTGTTGTACTTTGATGATGTTTTGGAATAAACCTGTATGGCCTGGCGTCCGCCCCATACCTTGTTGTTCTTTATAACGGCTGTTCTGTCGGCGTTTTTAATGCCTGAGATTTTGCCGAATATGTGCAGGTGGCAACCTATACTTTCCGCTGCGCCTGTTCTGGAGCTCTTGGTCTTAATGGTGTTGCCCTTAACCTCTACGTCCATGGAGTTAAAGAGTGCCAGGGCTTCGGATGTCTTTCCTGTAATATTGCAGTTCTTAACTGTTATTCCATTGTGGAATTTCTTTTTGTATTTGTTTTCCTTGCTGGCGTAGTTTGCGCAGATTCCTCTGGCGCCACTGACTGTGCAGTTTTCGATTTCAATGTCTCTGCAGGTCTGGCCCTTTGTGTACTTTGATCCGTAGTAGCTCTTTACCGTCGGAGCCGTTCTCGGTGTGGCTATATCTATCTGAATCTGTTCTTCTTTGCAGGACTTTGAGCAGCTACCTACACCTTTGATCTTGCAGCCGTTTATTTCCACGTCCTTGCAGGCGATGAGCTCAATGGCGTGACCTTTAATGCCGCATGTAATATTCATGTTCTTAAGTTCAATGTCGCTACCGTGGACGAATTGAAACAAAGTGAGCCTGTGAGAGCTTTTCCATGTGCCGCCGACGATTTCAACATCCTTAACTGAGCCGTAGTTAAGCTTCTTAGCTGCGTTTCTCAAGGCGCCGTTGGGGCAGCTGATGGTTCTGCCTGTGGCTATAATCTTTGTATTGCTGTTTATGTATGTCTGTCTTATTTTAATGTTCTTTCTGATTTTTATTACTTTCTCGCCTTTATAATCCAGTGCATCATAAAATTCAGAAGCACTGTCTACATTGAATTGTTTTTCATCGTCAGCCTTGGCTTCGGACTGAAAGCCCAGAGCAAATGCAAAGGCAACGACAATCGTTAATAATAATACCATTCTTGCATATTTGTTTTTCGCATAAACCATAGTGTTTAACCTCCTTGATGTCTCTTTTATATCTCGTTCAACAATGATTTAATTAACTGACAAGCTCTCTCCGTCGACTTTCCATCTGTATATTCGAAGAACCTGTTCTTAAAGGTCTCCACCTTTTCCTGATGGAAGTCTTGGTCTTTTATTGACTGGATGATTTCGTCCTGATTAACAACTATTTTCCCCGGCACGAAGTCTCTGAATTCGTAGTAGAAATCCCTTGCCGCAATGTATTCATCCAGGTCGAAGCCGTAGAATAGCATGGGAATGTCTAATAGTGACGCTTCGAATATTACCGATGAATAATCCGATATGAGTATGTCCGTAACAAAGAGCAGATCGTTTACCGAAGGATAGTCCCACACGTCAATCACCCTGTCAGCACACTCCTCCGGTATTGGATGCTTGGCTTCAACAAAGGGATGGTGCTTCACAAGTATTACATAGTCGTCACCTATCTCCCTGCTGATTTTCCCCACATCGAAGAGCTCGAAGGGATAATTGGCGTGATTCTTTATTCCGCCTCTGAAGGTGGGGGCAAAGAGTATGACCTTCTTACCCTTAATGGCGGGATACTGTGTGTATATTTTTTCTTTTATATTCTCTTCGTATTCCTCGGAGAAGAATATGTCCGTCCTGGGCACTCCCAGGGGCACCACCTTCTCCGGTGACAGGCCGAAGGCCTCGGCGTACCACCTGCAGATTTCACTGCTGCTGACTATGGAATAGTCGTAGTTTCTGTGGGCCCGCCTGGACTGTATAGGCGCATCCTGCTTACCCAGCCTTGAAAATCCAACGGTTTTAAAGGCGCCGCAGGCATGCCACACCTGAATGATATAGGTTTCCTTTCTCGTATGAAGGAAGTACAGAGGTGGTACGTATTCGTCAACAATTATGACCTTGCTGTAGGCGCAGAGCTTTGCAAACTTAAAGAGCCTGATAAATGAAGCGTGGCCATAGGTTATGGTTGAAAGATTGTATTTGACTTCAATGCTTTCATCCTTTATCAGCCCATCATTTATGAAGAGCTCGTTATCCGTTAGCTCGTTGCTGCGCTGGGAAAGGAAAAGCACCTGATTGGCCTTTACCGGTTTCTTCTTGTAGAGCTCGTAGACGGCCATAATATAGGCTCTCTTTATGCCGCCCCTCAGCTTAATAAAGGGATTGTTGTTCCAGGATACGTTGGCCTGCTTACCCTTTTTATCCGCGTAAAAATCATCCTTTTCCTTGGAATTGCTGCCTAGAAGGGATGAAATGACTTTCTTTATTTTCTTTGATTTGCCGCCGGTTGAGACAGCCTTGCCTTGATGTATTTCCAGCTTCCTGCCTTCTGTTACGCGTCCGTTAAATCTTGAGGACTGACAATTGATATTATCCTCGCTTACATAGTAGTTAATATCTGTTTCAAGATCGTTTGATACCAGCAGATCCAAAGTGACCGTAGATGTCACATCCTTGGACTGGGTGTCCCAGTAAATCTTGTCCAGGCGGTAGCTATAGACGCCGGCGATTTTACAATAGCCCTTGCTATGGTCCACTTCCTGAATGACCATGGGAATGTATCTTCCTTCTGATTCATTTTGGAAATAAAGGATCAGCTTCGGCTTTGTATACTCGGGACAGCCGAAAACGTAGCCCTCTACCACAAGGCTCATGGTGTCGTTTAGTATTGCAACTGATTTTACTTCTATAAAATAATCTAACATAGTATTAATTATAACACATCATTAAAGAACCACTTACATGTTTTTTCCGTGGAATGTCCGTCGCATGCGGACATGAATTTTTCTCCAAAATCCTTTCTTTTATCTTCACACATTTCTTCACTTTTTATTGCTTCAATCAGCTCGGGGCAGTCATAGACCACCTTGCCGTAGGTGTATTCATCGTAGTCGTAATAGAGACCTCTGGCATCTTCATAGGACTCAATGTCGTAAGGGAAAAATACAATAGGCCTATCCAAAAGATAGTAGTCGAAAATGACAGATGAGTAATCCGTAATGAGCACATCCACCGCCGGCAATATTTCCGATATATCCCTATGGGCGGACAGGTCAATGAAGAAATCCGGATACTTACCTATCATGTCGTAATAATTATTGTCGTCTTTCAGATTTTCGTACATTGCAGGATGCCACTTAAAGGCAAAAATGTAGTCCTCATGAAGGTTCTTATACAAGGCGTCCAGATCGAGAACATCTATGCTGTAGGAAGCATCCCGCTGGCTGGCAGCTCTGTAGGTCGGTGCAAAGAGGATCAATTTCTTTCCTTCTATGGCCGGATACTCACCGGTTAATTTCTCTTTGAAAAGTGACAGCTCCTCCTTGTCAAAATATACGTCCGTGTCGGGAATGCCCGTTGCTCTGACCTTGCTTTCGTCAATATTAAAGGCCTCGGCGTAGCACCGAGTTATTGCCTCTGCGCTGGTAATAGCCTTGGTATAGCGGCTGTAGCCCTTGTGAATTCTAATATTGTCGCCGGATGAAAGTCTGCTGTGGGCGAACTTTTTAAATGCACCTGCCCCGTGCCAGACCTGCAGTATTTCCTGTCCATCCTTTAAACGAGTATATGCCGTGAAGTGAAAATAATCCTCCAGGACAATATATTTGGATAGCCTCATGGTTTTGGCAAGGTCGTAAATATCTCCGAGGGATCTGCCGCTGTTTTTACCCGGCTTAAAATTGTGGCGGAACGTGACGCCTCTCCCCTTCATGTATTCTTCCACACATTTCAAATTCCCGCCATTTTCCCCTCTGATATCGGAAATAATGGCAACGCTAAAGTCGTCAACCTTCACAAAGAGGGAAAGGACTCTGTCAAAGACCACATATATTATCGTATCAATCAACAATTCAATTTTGTTTTTCATCTGTAACTATTAATTTAAATGCGCCCGATTCATCGAAATTTATACCGTATGTAAAGGAGTCTTTTTTAAGGGATAAAAGAGCAACTTCATCCGCAGCCTTACCCTTCTGACTGTATAGCTCAAATGAACCGGAGAAATACTTTAAATCATATTCTATCACTATAATGTTATCTCCGATGAAATCAGCCGGATTCTTGATTTTACCGGGGTCGATGCGTATGTAAAAGGCTGTCCCATCGTAATTGTAGTGATGAGTCTCATGGTTATACGTATCCTCTACCTCACCCTTGATCTTAGTGAGTCTGCTATTCTCGAAATACTCCAGGGACAATTCCTGTCTTTTCTTTGTTATGTCATTTTGGAGGTAAGCCCTGATCTGGCCATCCCGGGGCTGGGGAATGCTTATCCTGGGATAATATACATGGGCGTATATATAAATTCTGTTGTACTTAACCTGCCCTCTTTTTATGTAACATCTGGGCGGTGCTTGATTGTAATCGTCGTCTATTCGCCCTTCACTCATATCAAACAATTCTTCCGGCAGCAAGGCCTTAAGCCTGCCGTCCTTTTCACTGACAGGTAAGGCAGAATAATGGTTTTTTTCAAACTCGAGAAGTTCCCTTAGTTTAGAGACATCATCATTGATTATAGCCTTGTACTTCTGAGAAATAATCGGTGAATTGATACGGGAAATATCATCATCAAAAATATCGCTTGTTATAAAATCTTTTATAGCCTTAATATAATCTGCGGCGTACTCGTCATCCATTAGAGGCACCTTGTTAATAAAGAATTGCAAATCGTGAACCAGGAACCTCTTCCTTAAGCGGCTTATCTCCGGAGCTTCACTTCCAAATTCTTTAGCATACAGTTCGTAAATAGATGTGAGCATACCGGTACGCTGAAGAAGATTTTCGATGTTCTGGGTAGTCTGGGTGTAGGACTTGTTTTCCCCTTCCCTTATTCTATAAAGATAACCAACGGTCCTGACCACCGATATTCTGCCGGAACACAAAAGAGCCTTCATGGCAAAGTACATGTCTTCGAACCTTCTGTTCTCGGGAAAGTAAATATTGTTTTCCTTCAGAAAGTCGGTTCTGAAGACCTTGTTGACTACCGGGTAGTCGTACATTAAGCTTTCCGACTGTGATATTTCCTCGCAAAAGTCGGTGGAATTGTTAAAGGCTCGCTTGGTGAGAATGTATGGCTTTACTTCCGTAGAATTAAACCTTACCATTTTGCAGGTTGAGATGTTGGTGCCGTCTCTCTCGCATGTGGTTATAAGCTTTTCGTACATGTCCTCGGCTACAATATCATCGGAATCAATAAAGCCGATATACTTCCCCTTCGCCATTTTTATTCCTTTGTTTCTGGCTACGGAGACCCCTTGGTTTTCCTGATGTACATACTTTACCCTTTTATCTTTGGCGGCTATATTTTTAATTATTTCGGCGGAGCCGTCCGTGGAGCCGTCATCGATAACAATTATTTCCGAATCTATATTTTTTAGTGCCTTAAGCAATGATTCTAAAGATTCACCTACATATTCCTCAACGTTATAAACAGGAACTATAACGCTGAGCATACACTTGTATCCCTTCAGAAATAGCTTTATTTTGCTGTCGTTTTTAAAAGAAATCATATCCGCCGTGAACATCGTAAATACTGCCGTTTAAATAAGTGTTAGTCAGGACATGGTAAGAAAGCTCGGCAACTTCCTCCGGTGTGCCAAATCTGTGAAGAGCAATCTTTCTGTTAATAATATTGTAGCTCTCTTCAGATCTGTTGTCTTGCCATCTGGTTTCAATAAAGCCGGGAGCAATGGCATTCACCCTTATACCTCTGTCGTCAAAAAGCTTCACCATAGATCTGGCGGCGAATAATACTCCTGCCTTTGAAACGCTGTATACGAGAGAGGAAGAATATGTGGCCTGTCCCGCGTGAGATCCCATAAACAGTATGCTTCCCTTGTCTGCAATAATGCTTTTTAATTCCTTTACAAGAAATACGGGAATGTTGAGGTTGGTCCTAATTATATTTTCCCACATTTCAGGGGTGTATTCGTCAAAGGATGCATAGGTACTGATTCCTGCGTTTAATATCAGGTTGTTAATGTGATCTGTATGTTCAAGTATGGAGTTCTTAATAATACCTATTGCATCGTAAGAAGATAGATCCGCTTTAATGAGAACGATCTCCGCTTCCGATATGCCGGACACCTCTTCCTTCAGACTCTGCGCCATTTCATCGTTGTGACCATAGACCACAAATATTCCATCATCCTTGGAAGAATTTTCGGATACTTTTTTACATATAGCTCTTCCGATGCCGGAAGTCCCTCCTGTAATTACGGTAACTGTGTTCATTTTATCTCCTCCAATTCCTTTGCGAGTTCCTCTGAAATATATGGTCTCTGATTGGTCATTTTTTCGCCAAAGAAGGTCTTGGGAAATGCCATGGAATTTGTTTGGATCTTCACCTCAAACAAATGTGGTTTAGTGAAATCGTGATTGGAAAGAATCTTATCCACTTCAGAAATATCATCTATATTTGTCGCTTCAATGCCGTAGGCTCTTGCCACTTTACAAAAATCGGGAACCGTATAGCCACCCTGGTCGCTTGAGCCAGAGTAAACGCTGTTGAAAATGTCATCCTGCTGCTGACGGATCAGCCCGAGAGATTCATTGTTAAGTACGAAAATAGTAATGGGAAGCTGTTCTCTCACTACCCACTGAAGCTCCTGAATATTCATCTGCATGGAGCCGTCGCCTACCAGCAATGTAACGGGACGTCCATCTGCATAGTGAGCGCCAATGGAAGCAGGAAATGCAAATCCCATTGCACCGTGTCCTGCGGAGAAGATTATTCTCTGTCCCTTTTTAAACTTGAAGGACTGAGAAATCCACATGAGATGCTGACCTATATCAACGCATACAGGTGTGTCTTCTGCGATGTGTTCACTTATTGCTTCAACTATTTTATTGGGCTGTCTGTCAATGCATTCGTCATCAAATTCCGTAAGCTTCTCTTTGATGCTTGTGCATGTGCCGAGCCATTCATCAAAGCTTTTATCCATGGACGGAAGCAATTCCTTCAGATGAGCAATGACCTCATTGCAATCTGCATAGATATCCACTTCATCATCGTGAAGCTTCCTTGCCAGCTCGCATTTATCTATTTCCACCCTGATGATTTTGGCGTTTTTGCCGAAATACTCAGTGTTGAATCCGGTCTGCCTTCTGCATAGAGTGCATCCAAAGGAGACTATGAGATCTGTCTTCTCGCATAGAATCAGGTTTGTATATCTATGTCCGTAACCGCCGCCCATATGTCCGAAATTCAGAGGATGGTCATATGGCATCAAATCCCTTTTAACCATACTTGTGGCTATGGGAATGTTCAGCTTTTCTGCAATTTCCACTATGTCGCCCTGGACGGGAGTGTTGTTTATAACGCCGCCGCCAACGACAAGTACAGGTTTTTTGGATTCTTTAATTGCCTCTGCTATGAGCTCTGCCGCCTTCTTTGGATCTTCATATCCAAAGTCTTCATCGGCAACATATCCTTCGAGAGCATCAGGGTCAATTTCCATGTGCTGAATATCCATGGGAATATCCAGGACAACGGGGCCCGGTCTGCCGCTGCTCACCATGTGAAAGGCCTTCTCAAGATGGTAACGCAGCTTTTTTACGTCAGTAACCTGCTCCGCGTATTTCGTCATTGCGGACACCATGGATACTACGTCAAGCTCCTGAAAACCGTGCTGTCTGAGACCCTTTATATCATAGTACTCAGAGTAATTTAACTGACCTGTAATAAATAGGACAGGTGTACTGTCGTAATATGCGTCGGCCACTGCCGATACCAGGTTTGCAGCTCCGGGTCCGCTGGTTGAATAGCATGCGGTAATTTTACCGGAGGCCTTGGCCTGACCTACGGCAGCAAAGCCTGCGCCTTGTTCGTTGTAGCAAGTATGATTTGTTATTTCTTTATTGTTGTAAACTGAGTCAACAAAATGAGATATCATAGTACCCTGATAACCGTATAAGTGTTTTATTCCTTTTGAAACCAGGAACTCTACAATATAATCACTTGACTTCATATGAACCTCCATATTCCTCATTTTAATCATCTATATTATTGATAACTATAGGCTTTTTATGTTCTTCAGGTGTGAGACTTCTCAGCCTTTCCGCAAGCTCGTCCTCACCGTTATTCTCCAGTATTTCGCACTCTATTTCCATTAACTCTTCACAAGGGCAAAGGGCCAGATCATTTTTTAAGTATTCCCTTACCTGGAAATCGTATTCAGAAAATATTTCGTACAGTTCGCCGTAATTCTTTTCTTCCCTGAACTTTCTTATGTTATCAATGTCTTCCATAAGGCTTTGATAGAAATAGAGTCTGTCACCACTTCGCTTTGCGTAGTTGAAAGCATTGGTTTTGGATTTAACTATACTCTTGTTCTGTATATCCTCACCTCTTATTGTATTTTGCTGATCGAATACATCACCAAGAGTTATACCGGTGCTTTCCAATCTGTTTATGTAATCCCTATAGGGAATGATGTCGGAAATAATTACATTCTTAAACCTGTAAGTGGGAATATCCATACTGCGCCAGTTTACTCCGTAAAAAGCTGATATAAAGTCCTCGTAATTCTTTGGAATACGATAACTTTTACCGAAGAGCTCTATGTCCGTAGTCTCCTTAAAGAGCTTCCTGGGGAAATAAATCCTCTTCTTTCTATAGGTTCTGACGAAGACGGACTCCGACTCGGGATTGCGGCTGTAGTACTTGGTGAAATGCTTAAAAAGCCTTTTTGTATAATTGTCCTTGTAGATTTTATGTGACTGAGCTATAAAGAATTTCACCAAATTATTCTGCCACCTGTCACGGGATTTTGCCTTGTGAGTATTCTCCTCCCAGCCCGTTTCGTAGTAGGCAAGATGCCTATTCTTAACGTCGTTTCTGATAATGTTGATAGTCACCTTCATGCCAAAGTATTTAAAATCAAATCCTCTGGTCAGATTAATATAAGTCTTAGTTGTATCAACATATGACACGTTGAAGCTTGGATATCTTTCATTGGTCATCATGTAATCGAGACACCGATCAGCATGTTTGTTTTTACCAACAACTTCAATAAACTTCAGACAATCAGGCAGTGTCATATAGATTTCAGGCATGGTGAAATTATCGTCGAAGTCATTGGTTCTAAAATACCTGAATACAATTTTGGGAGCAAGTACATACTTCAGATTGTTGTATTCACATATTTCTACTACTTCTTCCAATAATTCATAAGCTGACTGTGCTATAGTCTTTTTTTTGCTTACATCATACATTTGCTTCGTTAAAAATCCTTTCAATTTCGTAAAGAGCAATACCGTTGTCAGTTGATTCCAAAGCTTCGTTATAAAGTTTCTTTGCTGCTTCTAAATCATTATTGTTAAGTCTCAGGTAATCTCCATAGTATTTCTTAAAATAGCCATCCTTCGGATATCTGTTAAGACATGTATCCAGAATAGTTTTAGCCTTATCAAACATTCCTGCTTCTATGTATGCACTGGCCAGAAACATTTCAAGACTTTTCATTCTTGAATTATCTGCGTACATTTTTTCAGCCTGAGCTATAGATTCATCAAGCTGTCCCAGGTCGTGAAGTGAAATTATATTTCTGAATTCAGCAATTAAATCCTTTGATTTTTTAAGATCCTCAGACAACTCTCCCTTAACGACTTCTCTCACCGCAAGGAATCTGTCGGCCTTGGAAATTCTGTGGGTGTTAATCAAAGTAAGAATGATTATGTTAAACATATCATCGTCAACATCTATAAATACAGGATTTTTATATCTTTGATATCCGCCAAAATCTTCTCTGCCGATTATGGAGCGTTTGTTCTGATTGGTTATGTAGTCTTCGAAAAACAGTTCCAATTTGTCGAATTCGGATTTAGCCAGAAGTTCTTTAAGGAAGCTTTCGTTACCTTTAATACGGGCATTTATTTCCATGGAATACATTTCGGCAACAGCCTTGGCCTTCTGATAGTGAGCCTTATATCTATCCTCCATGCGCCGGAAGTAAAAGCGCTTTCTGTCCATCCAGTTTTTTCTCACAGTATCTTCGTCCAGGAAATGCATATAATCCTTCTGCATGGTTTTAAAATCAATATCCAAAGAAAATACTGCGTTATGCAGTTCCTGTTCATCGTGTGGAGGTATTGTGGTCCACTCATCACCGAAATGCTGGACCAAATAATCGCTGGATCTGTCCGGAATGCGGCACTTAAATCCTTCGAAGTAGCCCCATCTGGATTCTCCGTATAATGTTTTATCAAACAAAAATGGCACTCCGCCCCATCTGAGCACAAGGTAGTCGCACTCATCTTCGTCATAGGAAAATAGCTGTTCTTCCAATTCCTTGAGCACAGCATCTTTTCCTTCTCTGTCCATTCTCTCTAAATATTCAAAGTACCTGTCTTTGTTGATTGATAATCTGTAGCTGTACTGAGTTGTGGGATTGACGAGATCGGAGTAAAGCAGCAAATCGTCTGCATATTTCTTGTAGGCCTCAAGATCCGGCACAGGATCCAAAGGTATTATGTCTATTACATAACCCGGGCTCCCATCCCCAAGTACTTCGTTTTCGTGAATTGATGTAGTGGAGGTATCTGTGTATCTGCCGATTACATTGGGATAATCTCTGTTTAATTCCTGACACTCAAGAACTCTGTTTTCGGGAATTTCATCTTTACAGACTTCTATGAATTTAAGCCAGTTTTTCTTGGTCATCATTATGTCCAGATCATCGTCCCAGGGAATAAATCCTCCATGCCGGAGGACACCGATTAAAGTGCCTCCGGCCATGTAATAAACGATATTGTGTCTGTGACAAATGTCAGCTACCTCTTTAAAAAGTTTAAATAATTCTTTTTGAGTACTAGTCATTAATATTCTCCAAAACCTCTAGTTTATCAACGTTATAGGTATTCTGTACGGACCCGTGGGGGTTCCGCCTGGATTATCTATAATGAACCCAATATCGTAAGCAAGTCCGGCACAGTTGTTTGAATACATTTCCTTCAGTTCTTCACCTGTGAAAGTATTGTAAATAGGTTTATACCATTTTTTGAAATGCTCATCCTGATATCCTTTGAAAAGCAAGGGGTATCTGAAGTTGCGTATGGTATTGTTTTTGATAGTGTTGCCAATTGCACCGTAGCCTAAAATACCATCAAATACATTATTTCCTTTACTATATTTACCGATTATCGTATTGTTTTCTATCAAAGCTCCGTGCCAGTACATTATGCCTATGCCAAATGAACTTACATTTGAAATAGAACAATTTGTAATAGTTATGTTTTTGTGAGGATGATCATAACTATAGTTGTGAGTTCCTATGGCTCTAGGCATATTTTTGAAAACACAATTATCGATAATAACTGTATCATTGGCTGTCTTGTCCATTTTGCTCCATTTAGCTGTGAATCCGCCGGTAATCTTATCCGGTGTATCCAGATTTATAGCTTCTCTGACATTTTTAGCGTCCTTAATGTTGAGGAAGGTACAGTTCTTAATTGTGCAGTTGTAATTGGCATCCAGCTCCATGAAATGTCCGCCGTGAACATTCTTAAAGGTCAATCCTTCGATAGTTACATTTTTATTGTGACCTGCTTCAATGCAATTGCTGTTTTTCTGATACTTCATATCAATTACATTTTTATCTTCACCGATGAGCCTGATATTTCTTGAACTGTTATACTTGCCATAGACCTTCTTCTTCAGACCCTTGCTCGGCTTTATGAAGTGGAACAAAGAATCAGAAGGCTTCAGCTTCTTAAGCTTTGTTTTCTTTCCTTTAACAATTTTAGCGCCCTTCTTCAGGATGATAGTAACATTGTTTGGAATGAAAATTGTATTGGTAATCGTGTATGTTCCCTTCTTTAAAATAAGAGTGCCGCCGCCTTTCTTTTCAAAGAGCTCCATGTAGGATCTCAGCACATAGTAATGCTTTGTGTACCTATTATAAAAACTGTATCTTCTCATTTTTTTATTAATAGGACCTGATTTTGCTGAAATTGTATAAGTCTTATACTTGGATGGTGTTGCTGCCTTTGCCGGTTGCGAAATAAAGGAAAAAGCAGTAAAAACCATTGCCGCCGCAATCAGTATTGCGAACATTTTAGTAGATAATCTTTTTGTCATAACTTAATTTCTCCTCTCCTGATTTTCTTCCAATTTAGACACCGTTTCAAGAATGTCTACTATCTTTATTGATTCATCAGGGAATACTCCCGTTGAAACGATTCGTCCGTTTGAAAGCATGTTTGACATAGTTTTAAGCAAATACTTAAACCCATTGCCATTATAGTTTGTGTTATATATTTCAACATTATCGGAATCAGGATAATCCAGTTCAAAATAGTTGCCTCTCCACCAGTTACCATCAACTCTGATAGTACCCTCGGTGCCAACAATCTCCAACTGATTTCTGACTCTGATATTGTTACCGACATTAATAAGCACTCTACCGGAATTGTATTTGAAATCCAGAGAGGCAAATTCTATTTCGTTTCCATCCTTGGTAATCTGTATATCAACGCTGTTGTAATCCTGTCCCATTATCTTTATCATCGGACATAATGTGAGAGCAAGCAAATCATATAAGAGATTCTCCTTGCTCTTATCGTTTTTCGATACGGAGCAGGAAAAGCTGAGAATATCTCCGATGAGATTGCCCTGAGTCATCCACAGCAATTGATTGAACACATGGATATGTACCATTTTAACGTTGTCGATGAGAATGACGTTGTTTTCCTTGGCAAGCTCAAAAAGTCTGATCTGCTTTTCCTTGGATAATGAAAATGGCGGGTCGCAAATTACATGCTTACCTGATTTAATGGATTTTTCGATAAAACCGGCTCTGTCGTCAACGCCACATCTGATAAAGACGATATCGCAGTTACCGAGAAAATCATCAAAGCTATCATAGATATTTGAGAAGTCATACTTCTTTTCAAAGTCTTTTTTCAAATCATCCTTGTCCGTGTAGGCAGCTGTGACTTCAAACTCGCCAATCTGAGTGGTTTCGGAAATAATTTTGTTCTCATCAAGAACGTCAAATATAATGCCTATTCTGTGCTTGTTGAATTTTTCCTGACGAATCATTGTACTTGAAACACCTTGAGTCCTCTCAAGATATACAAGATTACAATATCTGGCGATGTGGTCGAACTTACCCTTCCAGTCATCGCCTATGACAAAAGTATCTATATCATATTTCTCAATATCACTTATTTTCTGACCTAAATACTCTTCAACAATGATTTCGTCGGCAAAACCGGTCTTCTTAACGTTGTCTATTCTTACGGCCAGTGAATCATGAACGGACATTTTACCGCGTCCTATATCATAATTTTCGCCTGTGACACCAACGATTAAATAATCACCGTATTCCTTTGCTCTTTTTAAAATGTTGTAGTGACCTTCGTGGAATAAATCAAAGGTACCATAGGTTATTACTTTTTTTCTCTTCATGCTCATAATGCTACCATATTATATCTATTTTTTCAAACTTATCATTTATGTTTACAGGTTATCGAGATAGTCGCCCAGGTCAACAAACCGCAGCTGTTTTCTCAGTCCGATTACCACTTCATTTGCAACGAAAGGCATATCCTCGTAGCTCTCAAAGAAGAGCATCTTAACCTTCTTGGGCATGCCCAGATGCTTCTTGTTGTAAATAGTAATCGGAAGAGAGTCTGTAACTTTGATTTCACATGGCTTGCCATCCCTGAATCCGAGAACCTTGTCCCCCGGCTCAAGATTGTTGGCATCTACCTGATCCTCCCGAGTGAGTATGCTTAAATACGGAAGAGTCAGCATGCTCTTTCCGTTTTCAAACTTAAGGTAGTGATACTCCTTTTCCGATGTGGTTTTGCGACGCTTTACCGTCTGCGGATTACCGAACATATCAGCCAGCGTTACATTCGTTTTAACATCACCGGCTAAAATAGTGCTACCATCGGGCAAGAGTATTTCCGCTTCAATATCTAACATTAATTATTCCTCTTCTCGTCTTCTGAAACTAAATTTTGGGACATTATATCAAAAAAAGTCGATATATTCACTACTTGTTGTAAAAATGTTATAATCTTTATAGACAAACCGTTAGGAATTAATATAGCTGAGGACAATGCATATGGACAAATTCGATTTAATTGTTATCGGCGCCGGCGCCGTCGGCTCGGCAGTTGCCTATGAAGGCGCGAAGAATGGACTTAGTGTCTGCGTCATTGAAAGGGAGCCTGATGTGTGCTTTGAGACCAGCGCCAGAAACTCCGGTGTGGTTCACTCAGGTTTCAACAATCCCACCGGATCTCTCAAAGCCCTCTACTGTAAGAGAGGCAGCGATATGTTTGAAGGTCTTGCCACGGAAATCGACGTACCCTACCGGAAGACGGGCAAGTACGTAGTGGCCATTTCCGACGAAGACAAAATATACGTTGATGAACTCTATGAACAAGGACGTGCCAACGGAGTAAATGTAGAGACCTGTGAGTTTCAGGGCAGGTACGCCCTTTATTCCCCTGACACCGCCATTACGGATCCCCTCCGCTACACCATTGCTCTGGCTGAGGCAGCCCACCTTAACGGAGCAATATTCCACTTCGACAGGAATGTTAAAATCATAGAAAAAAACAGTGACTCCCTCTTTGAGCTGACTACGACTCAGAAGGGAGACTACGGTGAAAAGGAACAGATATTTACTTCAAGATATGTAGTTAACGCTGCGGGGCTTGGAGCTGCTGACGTATGCAGAATTGCCGGCATAGACAAGTTTGAAGTCCTTCCCTGCCGGGGAGAATACCACATAGTGGACCCCTACTTCGGGGAAATAGACTATCCCGTCTACCCTGCTGTCCGCCCCGGTGCAGACGTACTGGGAGTTCATCTCACACCTACCATTGACGGGAACATTCTCATAGGACCCTCCAGCGAATACCTGCAGGTATCCAAGGACATGATGCTTCCTGAGCTTTACGCCACTACCGGTGAGGTAATGGACCAGCTCTTTGAAGAAGGAAGCAGGCTCCTCCCCGGTCTCACCAAGGCAGCCATCATAAGAAGCTTTGCCGGAGTAAGACCAAAGGTACTTGTTGATGGTGATGAATACGATGACTTCCTCATTGATGAATCCATAGAGGGCTTTATCAGCCTGCTGGGAATAGAGTCCCCGGGCATAACAGCCAGCATGCCTCTTGCCATGGAGGTAGTGGATAAAATTATTTCCTACGCACCGGAGCTAAGCGCAAAGAAAGTGGCACTGGGCACATTCCCCTACAACCGTGTGTCCGGCGCCGCCCAGCAAATATGTCGCTGCGAATCCGTAACGGCAAACGACGTCCTCATGGCCTTTGACCGTCTCACCTCCCTGGGAGCAAGACCTACGCTCCGGGGGCTGAAAAACAGAACGAGAATCGGTATGGGCAGATGCCAGGGCAGCTTCTGCACGGGAGAGCTCATTACACTCCTAAGGCAGGAGCGTCAGATAGACCCAATGAAATTTTCCATGGCCGGTGCAGGCAGTGAAATGTTTACAAGGAGGCTCAGATGAAAAAGAATGTACTGATAATAGGTGGCGGCCCTGCCGGCATGGCCACCATGGACAAGCTATTTGAGCTGGGAGTGAGTGACGTGCTCCTCTGCGAGCGCTCCGACCGCCTTGGAGGCCTGCTGCCTCAGTGTATTCACGACGGCTTCGGCCTGAGCATACTGGGAAAGAATTTATCCGGCCCCGAGTACAGCTCGCTATATATTCAGAAGCTAAAGCCTCACGCAGAAGACATTCTCCTGGAGGCTACGGTTATGAACATATCAAAGTCCGAAAATGAAGACTACCCCATAGCCGCTGAAATCGCTACCTCAAACGGCAGCATCTTCGTAGAGGCAAAGACCGTTGTCCTGGCTACAGGCTGCAGAGAAAGAGGCCGTGGCGCCGCCTACATTCCCGGCACCAGACCTGCCGGAGTTTACTCCGCCGGCCTGGCTCAGTCCCTGGTAAATTTAAAGAACCTGGTTATAGGCGATTCAGCAGTAATAGTCGGCTCCGGTGACATTGGCCTTATTATGGCCAGAAGGCTCACCCTTGAGGGAGTGGATGTAAAGTGCGTCGTGGAAATCGATAATGTTCCCGGAGGTCTGCCCCGTAACTTAAGGCAGTGCCTTTACGACTATGACATTCCCCTTTATCTGAATACTACGGTTACAAATATATATGGCAACGACCGGGTAACGGGAGTCAGCCTTTCCAACGGAATGGACATTGACTGCGACACTGTCATACTTTCCGTGGGACTCATTCCGGAAAATTCCCTTCTGGACTATAAGAGTGAAATCGGAAAGAAAGTGCTCCTGGCTGACGGAGACGAGGCCCTTTCAAAGAGAATTTTCCTCTGCGGCAACTCCCTCTTCGTCCACGGTCTAGTTGACGATGTATCAAACAACGGAGCTGAGGTGGCCGAAGAAATAAATGAATTTCTTAATAATAAGGATATAAACTCAAAATATCAGTATACAAATATTGAAGAAACCCGGGCTCAGGAAAGTAAACGTGTAAAGGCCAACAAGGAAAAGCTGGTTAAAAAAATGGAGTCCGAGGATTACTATAAAACCATTACCTGTATACTCTGCCCCAATTCCTGCGAAATCGCAGAAGACGGCAGCGGCGGTAAATGTGAGCGCGGCGCTGCCTATGCAGCTGAAGAGCGCACTGCGCCTAAGCGGGTCCTCACCACATCCGTCATGGTCTGGTCCGATTTAATTAGCGTCAGGACATCTAAGCCTATACCAAAAGAGCACATCCCTGAGGCCATGGAGCGCATCGAGCATCTAAGATTCGGTCCCGACTGCGCCGCCTCCTTCCGAGGTAAACCTATGCCCTCGCGGCCGATGATTCATCCGGGAGATGTGCTGGTTAAAGACTTTATTGATGGAGCTGACCTGATAGCTACCCGGGGTAATATCAGGTAACTTCTTAAGCTATTTACGAGAACATACCGTGATCGAATATGACAGTGAAAGGTCCGTCGTTAACAAGGCTGACCTTCATTTCTGCGCCGAAAATTCCCCTTTCCACTACAGGGACGAACTCCTTGGTCTTCTCACACATGTAGTCGTAAAGCTCCGATGCCATATCCGGGCCACCGGCACCGATGAAGCTGGGACGGTTGCCCTTCTTGCAGTCGGCGTACAGGGTGAACTGTGAAATCATCAGCACCTGTCCACCTACGTCTGCAAGTGAAAGATTAGTCTTACCGTTCTCATCTTCAAATATTCTCAGCTTGGACATTTTCTCAATATACTTGTCCGCAATTTCCTTTGTATCCGTATCGGCTATTCCCACAAGGATCATGAAGCCCTTGTCGATTTTGCCGACTACTTCTTCATCAACTTTTACGCTGGCTTCTGTTACTCTCTGAATGACAAATTTCATTTTTCTTCCCTTCTAATAAAAACATAAACTCATTGCTAAACATATTAACATATTCCGGCGAATCTTTCTAAAAAACTTTTTGCCAGGCCCTTTATCTGTTAAAATCACTCTTATGAAAAAGCATGCAATAATTCCGATCTTCATACCACACATTGGCTGCGGCCATTCCTGCGTATTCTGCAACCAGAATATTATTACTGCCAGGAGTAATGTGCCGTCGGCAGATGATGTGAGAAATACCATAGAAACTTACCTGCCCACTTTAGAGGGCCGAGGCCTCGACACTATTGAAGTGGCCTTTTTCGGCGGCAGCTTTACAGGCATTCCCATGAACATGCAAAGGGAATATCTGGCGGTGGCCTATGAATATAAAGTGGCCGGGAAAATTCATAAGATCCACATGTCCACCAGGCCCGATTATATAAATGAAGAAATACTTGATAATCTAAAGGAATTTTCTGCAGACACTATTGAGCTGGGAGTACAGTCCTTTGACGATGAAGTTCTGGCTCTATCGAAGCGTGGACATAATGAAGAGGATGTATACCGGGCATGCAATTTAATAAAGGAATATGGATTTGAGCTGGGGATTCAGCTCATGATAGGCCTTCCCGGGGACACAAAGGAAAAGGCTATGGAATCTGCAAGGAAGGCTGCGGCAATAAAACCGGAGCTCGCCAGACTCTACCCTACAGTGGTGCTGCCGGACACGGAGCTTGCGGAAATGTACAGGTCCGGCGCTTACACTCCGCCTTCCGAAAGTGAGGCTATAGAAATAACAAAGGAAATGTACAAGATCCTCATGGCGGCGGATATAAACATTATGAGAGTGGGTCTTAAGAGCACGGACCTTATGACCAACGACATGGACCTTGGCAAGGGCTACCACCCTGCCTTCCGCCAGCTGGTTGAAGGCGAAATATGCAGAGAGCAAATGGAGGAAGCACTTTCTCATGCCGTCTCCGGCAGCTGCACCTTCTATTCCAATGAGAAGTGGTTTTCACCTATGATCGGCCACAAAGGCGCCAACAAAAAATGGATCGCAGAAGCCTACCCTGACATTACACCTAAGTATAAAATTGACAATACACTTAAGGACGGAATAATTTTCTATATGCCATTTAACTCTTTTGTGGTAGAATAAACTCCGTACTAAATTTAATACATAAGTAGAAAGGAACATAGTATATGAAAGCTGTAATCACCGTACTTGGAAAAGACATGGTCGGCATTCTTGCCAGAGTTAGCTCTACATGTGCCGATGCAAACGCAAACGTTCTGGAAGTGACACAATCAATCCTTGATGAGTATTTTGCAATGATAATGCTCGTGGACATTTCAAATCTTAATGGCAGCCTGGATGACCTGCGCGCCAACTTAGAGAAAAACGTCAGCGACATGCAGATACATGTAATGCATGAAGACATTTTCAATTCCATGCATCGCATATAGGAGGTGGCCTAAATGTGGAATACAAAAGACATTCTCGAGACCATCAAAATGATCCAGGATGAGAATCTCGACATCAGAACTACTACAATGGGTATATCCCTCCTTGACTGCGCAGACACGGACATAGACAAGGCCTGTCAGAAGGTATACGACAAGATTTGCAAAAAGGCTGAGAACCTTGTCTCCACTGGAGAGGAAATCGAAGCCAAATACGGCATTCCCATAGTTAACAAACGTATATCCGTAACACCCATCGCCATGCTGGCAGGAGTGTCCGGCGGCGACGTAACAAAATATGCAAAGGCTCTGGACAAGGCTGCTGACACAGTTGGCATCGACTTCATCGGCGGCTACTCCGCCCTGGTTCACAAAGGATTCTCCGCCGGAGACAAAGAGCTTATCGAGTCCATTCCCCAGGCCCTTAGCGAAACGAACCTGGTGTGCTCCTCCATTAACGTAGGCAGCACAAAGGCAGGCATAAATATGGACGCTGTAAAGATGATGGGACAGCAGATTAAAAAGACTGCGGAAATTACCAGCGACAGACAGTGCATCGGCGCTGCCAAGCTTGTTGTTTTCTGCAATGCCCCGGAGGACAATCCCTTTATGGCAGGCGCCTTCCACGGTCCCGGCGAGCCTGACTGTGTTATTAACGTAGGCGTATCCGGCCCCGGAGTTGTGAGAGCCACCCTTGCTAAAATGGATGACACAGCCGATTTAAATGAAGTGGCTAACGAGATTAAAAAGACAGCTTTCAAAATTACGAGAATGGGACAGCTGGTTGGCAGCGAAGCCTCCGAAAAGCTAGGCGTCCCCTTCGGAATTATAGATTTGTCACTGGCGCCTACTCCTGCAATCGGCGACTCCGTCGCTCAGGTTCTGGAGGAAATCGGCCTGGAGCAGACCGGAGCCTGCGGCACAACGGCAGCTCTTGCCATGCTGAACGACGCAGTTAAAAAAGGCGGCGTCATGGCATCGGGTAATGTAGGCGGCCTTTCGGGAGCATTCATTCCCGTAACGGAAGACGCAGGCATGATAGATGCAGCCGGCAAAGGCTCCCTTACAATAGAAAAGCTGGAGGCCATGACCTCCGTATGCTCTGTGGGACTGGACATGATAGTCATTCCGGGAGACACAACACCGGAAGTAATCAGTGCCCTCATTGCCGACGAGGCTGCCATAGGAATGATCAACTCCAAGACAACTGCCGTCCGCGTAATTCCGGCCATCGGCCTTAAGGACGGAGAGCAGCTGGACTTTGGCGGACTCCTTGGCTACGGCCCAGTAATGAAACTGTCCACCCTTTCCCCTGCCAAGATGATTAACAGAGGCGGAAGGATCCCGGCTCCAATACAGAGTCTTAAAAACTAATGTAGAATCAGCAAAAAAGCAAAGGGAAGCGTTTTTAAATCGTTTCCTTTTTTCATTATAATCTTTCTTGTACGACTAATACTTTGTTTTTTTCACAAAAGAAGATATGCGGCAAAGTGTGAAATAATTTTCAATAATTAATCAAAATCAGAAGCTGAATCACTTGTTAAATATTATTCTTTGACAATATAAATGGTGGCGGTAGTTGGAAATACTTTCACAAAAAATATATATCATAAGGTGTGAAAGTTTTTTCAACAATTATTAATTATCGCTTGAAATTCTTCGTAAACTCTATTATCTCTTCTTTAAGCCGCACTGCCGCGGGGGACATGAATTGTTCCCTTACGGTTATGAGGCCGATGGTTCTGTATTCCGCAGGTTTAATGGGATAGAGATTAACGTCATTTTCTTCTCCTTCAAAGAGGAGCATAGGCATAATGGATACTCCGAAGCCGCTGGCAACCATGGCCACCAAAGACGAGTCGTCGGCTACTCTGATTCTGGAATTGATTTTTATTTTGTGCTTGTCCAGAAATGTTTCCGTATCCGATGCCAAACCTTCGGCCTGCATTATAATCTGCATGTTGCTGATTTCTTTTACCGTCACGTACTTTTTGTTTTCCGGCACGAAGTCCTTTGACGTAACGCACATGAGCTGGTCGTCGTAGAGTGGAGTTATTTCCCTTCCCATGTCGGAGGTGGATGTAACGAAGCCCATGTCCAGCCTTCCCATCCTTACTCCTTCCACTACGTCGGAATACTTTCCCTGGCTGATGACAATATCTATTCCCGGATATTTTGATTTAAAGGATTCCACGATCCCCGGGATCCACTTCATGGTGACGCTGTTAAAGGAGCCGATTCTCACCGTGCCCTTTGACACTCCCAGTATCTCCTGCTTCTCCTGCTGAATGCGGTCCTGGAGCTTGATCATGTTGTATATATCCGGCATGAGATTCTTGCCGTTTTCCGTCAGCTGCATTGAGCTTTGCTTGCGGATAAATAAGGGAAAGCCTATTTCCTTTTCCAGCTTGGATATGGTGTGGCTCACTGCTGAAGGTGTTATTCCCATTACGGCTGCCGCCTTTGTGAAGTTTCCGTTTTCCACTACGGATGCAAAAACTTTATATGAATAAATCTCTGCCATTGCCCTTCTCCTTTTTCATTTCAAAAAACATTATATCACATCTATGAAGATTTGCTCATGAATATTTGTATAAAAATGCGTTTCACTATATACCGCAAAAATGTTATATTAAATCACAACAAGGCAAAGATTAATCAACAACCATACTAAAAACTTTGCTATAATTAAAGCCAACAATTAATGTTACACATAAGGAGGTTCGCAAATGGAAATCAAAACCGACATTCAAATCGCACAGGAAAGCACACCGAAAAAAATCAGCGTTATCGCAGAAAAAGCAGGAATCGACGAAAAGTACGTTGAGCTCTACGGAAATTACAAAGCAAAGGTAGACTACAACATTCTTGCAGAGAAACAGGATACACCTGACGGCAAACTGATTCTCGTAACAGCCATTACACCTACCCCCGCCGGCGAAGGAAAGACTACCACAACAGTAGGTCTGGCAGACGGCATGAAGAAAATCGGCAAGAAAACATTTGTTGCTCTTCGCGAACCTTCCCTTGGACCTGTATTCGGTGTAAAGGGCGGCGCTGCAGGTGGCGGCTATGCACAGGTAGTACCTATGGAAGACATTAACCTTCACTTCACAGGTGACTTCCACGCAATCGGCGCAGCAAACAATCTGTTGGCAGCAATGCTGGACAACCACATTCAGCAGGGCAACTCCCTGGGCATCGATGTTAAGAAAATCACATGGAAGCGCGTAGTTGATATGAACGACCGTCAGCTGAGAAATATCGTAAACGGTCTGGGCGGCCGCATGCAGGGCGTACCCAGAGAAGACGGCTTCGACATTACTGTAGCCAGCGAAATCATGGCTATCCTCTGCCTGGCTAAGGACATTGACGATCTGAAAGACCGTATTTCAAGAATCGTTGTCGGATATACATATGACGACAAACCGGTAACGGCTAAGGACCTGAATGCACAGGGCGCAATGACTGCCCTTCTGAAGGATGCACTGAAGCCCAACCTGGTACAGACACTCGAGAACAACCCGGCCTTCGTACACGGCGGCCCCTTCGCAAACATAGCTCACGGATGTAACTCCATCATGGCTACAAGAATGGCTCTTAAGATGGCTGACTACGTTGTTACGGAAGCAGGCTTCGGCGGTGACCTGGGCGCAGAAAAGTTCCTGGACATTAAGTGCCGCATGGCAGGCCTTAAGCCTTCAGCAGTAGTAATCGTTGCTACAGTAAGAGCTCTGAAGCACCACGGCGGCGTAGCCAAGGCTGACTTAAACAACGAAAACCTCGAAGCTCTCGAAAAGGGTCTTCCCAACCTGCTCCAGCACGTTGACAACATGAAGAACGTTTACAAGCTGCCTGTAGTTGTAGCTATTAACGCCTTCCCCACAGACACAAAGGCTGAGCTGGATCTGGTAGAAGCTAAGTGCAACGAGCTGGGCGTAAACGTTGCCCTCTCGGAAGTATGGGCTAAAGGCGGCGAAGGCGGCGTAGCTCTGGCTGAGGAAGTTGTAAAGCTTTGCGAAGAACCTAATGACTTCACATTCAGCTATGACGAAAACATGTCCATCGAAGATAAGATCAACGCAATCGCAACTAAGGTTTACCGCGCTGACGGCATCCAGTTCACACCGGCTGCCAAGAAAGAGCTTGAGCGCTTAAACGAGCTTGGCTTCGACAAGATGCCTATCTGCATGGCCAAGACACAGTACAGTTTCTCAGACGACCCTGCCCTCCTGGGTGCACCAAAGGGATTCACAGTCACAATCAGAAACGTTAAGGTTAGCGCAGGCGCAGGCTTCATAGTTGCTCTCACAGGCGACATCATGACAATGCCGGGACTGCCCAAGGTACCTTCAGCAGAAAAAATCGACGTTGATAACACAGGCAAGATCAGCGGCCTGTTCTAAGGAGAATAAAATGGGTTTCACAAATAAATCGTGTAATGAATTTGTAGAGGTGCTGGCCACAAAAGCCCCCGTTCCCGGGGGCGGCGGCGCCTCAGCCCTTGTTGGGGCTATTGGAACCGCCCTTGGCAATATGGTAGGTTCCCTAACCGTCGGCAAGAAGAAATACGCCGACGTAGAAGAAGATATAATCAGCCTTCAGGCTCAGGCGGATAAGCTCCAGGAAGAGCTACTGGCACTGGTTGAAAAGGACGCAGAAGTATTCGAGCCCTTGTCAAAGGCTTACGGCCTTCCCAAGGACACGCCGGAGCAGCAGGCCGAGAAGGACAAGGTCATGGAAGAATGCCTGGTAAACGCCTGCTCCGTTCCCATGGAAATCATGGAAAAATGCTGCGAAGCCATTGACATGATGAAGGAATTCGCAGACAAAGGCAGCAAGCTGGCCCTTTCCGACGCCGGCGTTGGCGCAACAATGCTGAGATCCGCCCTTGAAGGCGCCAGTCTCAACGTGTTCATTAACACATCTTCCATGAAGAATCGCGAAGTGGCTGAAAGCACCGAGTCCAGAGCAAATGAAATGCTGGCTAAGTACTCAGTCCTCGCCGATGAAATCTTTAAGGATGTAAAAGAAAGATTATAATTAAATTTTGAAAGGTGAATAGAAATGGCTAATCTTTTAAAAGGAAAAGAAGTTGTAGATAAATTAAACGATGAACTTTTGGCTCGCTCCGAAAAGCTGGCAGCTGCCGGCAATCCCCCTACTCTCGGAATTCTGAGACTAGGCGAAAGACCCGACGACATGGCTTATGAACGCGGCGCCCTTAAGCGTGCCGAGAAAACCGGCGTCACCGTTAAGCAATTTATCTTCGACGAAAACATGAGCCAGGATGAGCTTATTTCCGAAATCGAAAAAATTAACAAGGACAATTCCATTCACGGTCTGCTCATGTTCAGACCCCTTCCTTCCCATATCGATGACGAAGCCGTACGCAACGTGCTGGCTCCTGAGAAGGACGTCGACGGAATTACAGACGGCTCCATGGCAGGAGTTTATTCCGGCGAAGACAAAGGCTTTCCGCCCTGCACTGCCGAGGCCTGCATTGAGATTCTCGATCACTACGGCATAGATGTGAAAGGCAAGAACGTTGCCGTAATTGGCCGCAGCCAGGTAATCGGAAAACCCGTAAGCATGATGCTCATAAAGAAAAACGCAACTGTAACGGTATGCCATACAAAAACAGAAAATATGGCATCGATTTGTAAGGATAAAGATGTTATAATAGCTGCTGCCGGCCATAAAGGAACAGTGACCGCTGACTTCCTTTCACCGGGCCAGACAGTAATTGATGTAGCAATAAACTTTGACGACGAAGGCAATATGTGCGGCGACGTGGACTTCCCTGCAGCTGAGCCTGTAGTAGACGCAATTACACCTGTACCCGGCGGCGTAGGCGCAGTTACAACCAGCATGCTCATGAAGCACGTAATCGAAGCTGCCGAAAAGGTCGGCGCATAAGTTTAAGATTTAAAATACGAGGAACAATATAATGGAAAACAAACCTTTGAAACCCGCTGAAACTTTGGAAGTATGTATAAACACAGGCGTAGCCAAGGCCGGCTCGAGCTTTGGCCGCCTTGTGGTTCTCGGCATCCTTGCCGGGGCATTTATCGCCCTTGCCGCCCAGGGATCCACAATGGCTGCATTTAATTTAATCGGCAGCCCGGAAACCTTTGGCGTAGGCAAAGCCCTTCAGGGTGCCGTATTCGGCGCAGGTCTCATAATGGTTGTCCTGGCAGGAGGAGAGCTGTTTACGGGAAACGTGCTGATTCTCGCCTCTGTTGCGGAAAAGAAAGTCACAGTAGCTAAAATGCTCAGGAACTGGGTCATAGTCTATATTGCGAACCTTATAGGCTCTCTCCTGGTAGCCTGGCTGGTGAGTCAGACCGGTCAGTGGGCCGGCGGAGCAGACGCCCTCGGCGGCATGACCGTAAAAATCGCAGCAGGCAAAACAGCTCTTGATTTCTGGCCCGCCCTTGTTATGGGCATATTCTGTAACTGGCTCGTATGCGTAGCCGTATGGCTCGCCTTTGCATCAGAGTCATTCATCGGAAAAATATTCGGCATATTCTTCCCCATCTGGCTCTTCGTTCTTTCCGGCTTCGAGCACAGCATTGCAAACATGTACTACATCCCCGCCGGAATCTTCGCAAAAGCAAACGAAGCCTTCGTGGCAGCATCAGGCGCAGCCCCCGAGGCCCTTTCATCCCTCACCTGGGGCGGCTTCTTCGTAAGCAACCTCATCCCCGTCACCCTGGGCAACATCCTCGGCGGCGGCATCTTCGTAGCAATGGCCTACTGGTATTCATTCAAAAAAGCATAGCGTTTCACAGGGACAGGTTTTGTGTTTCACCTGTCCCCGCTCCTTAACAGCATCAATTCCAACATTCCTCTAGCCACAGCGAAAATGTTGGAATATAAGCCTGCAAATCCGCCTCGCACCCGCTCCTGAGCAGCATCAATTCCAACATTTCTCCAGCGACAGCGAAAATGTTGGAATCCATGTCGGTGGACTTTTGTCCGGCCGTTGGCGCTCACCTCAATGGTCGCACAACGTGAAACGCCAGAAAAAGGTGACAAGAGAACCGTCCCCTTGTCATCTTTCAACTCGCGGTATTCGCATTTTTTTCAATAAAACTCTTTCCTTGCAATGATTGAAAGAGTTTTTAACGTTTTATGAAGATTGCTTTAGCATTTTCACGTTCTATACGCCGATTTACTAAGAAGAGAACTCGATGGCGTTAGAATTATTTTCACAGATTTGTTTTTAATAAAAAGATTGAAACAAATTTCAATGTTTCCGATTTTTAAGATTTGTTCGAGAATCAAAATGAGCCATGGCGTAACATATTCCTGATGGAACAAAAAGCCTGTCCCCGTGAAACGCTTTATTTTAATCTAATTATATGGCATAATAGGTTTTGTCGTTTTATTATGTTTTAAAATAATTAGGAGATATTTGAAGATGAATAAGAGTGAGCTTAGAAATATGATTGTAAAGTCTCTGGAGGATTTGACGCCGGAATATAAGGAGCGCGCCGACGCTAAGATTACGGAGAATATCCTCTCCATGCCGGAGTATGAAAATGCAGGGACAATATTCTGCTTCGTTGGAACGGAGGATGAGATTAACACAAAAGATCTCATTGATAGGATGCTGGCTGACAATAAAAAGGTCTGCGTCCCGCTTTGTACGGATGCGGGAATTATGGTGGCAAAGCACATCAATTCCAGGGAAAGCCTTTCCGAAGGAAAATACGGAATTATGGAGCCTTCGGAGTCTTCTGCTACAATTGCACCGGATGACATCGACTTCGCGATTATCCCCTGCGTTACCTGCAACAAGAGAGGTCAGAGGCTGGGTCACGGCGGCGGCTATTACGACAGATATTTTGAAAATCTGGACATTCCCTGCGCCCTCATTTGTAGAGAAGAAACAATGACACTGGCCATCCCTACGAGCGGACACGATTTAAAATTCAAAACAGTAGTTTCAGAGAGAGGCATTTTCAGAAACGAATAGTAATATAGAATATAAAAAGTATGGAATATAAAAAGCGGTTACACTTTTGCAGCCGCTTTTCGTTTACAATTTTCTATGCTTCCGCAACTTCTTTAATTACCGCAAGACCTCTATCTATATCTTCTTTAGTAATCACAAGAGGCGGCAGCAGGCGCACCTTGCCGTGGGCTGTCAGTACGACGAGTCCCTTTTCAAGGCAAGCATTTGCAACATCTGCCGGCTCTTTGCCTTCAATGTTGAATCCCATCATGAGGCCTATTCCGGACAGATCCTTTACCCCGGGGATTTTCGAAAGTTCTTCCATGAGGTAGTCGCCCTTCTCTTTTATTTCCGCCATGAATTCGTCTGTCATTTTCTCAAGAACCTTGAGAGCTCCGGCGCATACTACCGGGTTGGCACCGAAGGTGGTGCCGTGGTCTCCGGGCTGAAGGACTTCCTGGGTCTTGTCGTTAAAGAGCACGCCTCCCATAGGCAGGCCTGCACCGATGCCCTTTGCAAAGGTCACCAGGTCCGGCTCAACGCCGTAATTCTCAAAGGCAAAGAACTTACCTGTCCTGCCTATGCCTGTCTGAACCTCGTCGATTATAAGCAGAGCATCATGCTCAGCGCAGAGAGCAGCGGCGCATTTTACGAACTCCTCATCCATTACGTTTACGCCACCTTCTCCCTGAATAACTTCCATCATAATGGCGCAGGTGTCATCATCTGCTGCAGCCTTGAGAGCCTCAACATCCCCGCCCTTCACATAGGCAAAGCCCTGTGAAAAGGGACCGAAGAATTTATGCATGTCATCCTGGCCCGTTGCCGTAAGGGTCTGAATGGTCCGACCGTGGAATGAATCCTCGAGAGTAATTACCTTGGTCTTGGAAGGAGACTTGCTGCTGCCGTACTTCCTTGCCACCTTAATTGCGCATTCATTGGCCTCGGCTCCCGAATTGCAGAAGAAAGCCTTCTTAAATCCGGACCTTTCGCAGAGGGCCTTTGCCAGCAGCACCATGGGCTCGTGGTAATAAAGATTGGAAATATGCTGAAGCTTTCCGGCCTGCTCTGTTACTGCGGCCAGCCAATCATCGTTGCAGTATCCCAGAGATGCCACTCCGATGCCGGAGCCAAAGTCAACATACTCTTTTCCATCCACATCGTAAACCAGGGCGCCCTTTGCGTGGTCTGCATATAGCTCGCTGCGTCCGTAGGTGTGCACTATATATTCCTGATCAAGTTTTTTGATATCTTCCTTATTCATACTTTTCGCCTCGTCTTTCTAATCAATAATCCAATATTTTATAAAGCTTCGCCCTTTTCTTCTTTGTAATATCTGTATTCCTTATGGGACATAATAGCCGTACCGGTACCCTTGTTCGTAAAGAATTCCAGAAGAAGGCTGTGAGGTATTCTGCCATCGATAACGTGTACTCTGTTTACGCCCTTCTTAATGGCATCGATACAGTTGTGAAGCTTTGGAATCATGCCGCCAACTATTCTCCCGCTCTGTATGAGTCGCTCAGCCTCTTCCATGTACATTTCCGATATGACGCTGTCCGGGTCGTTAACGTCTCTAAGCACCCCGGGCACATCGGAAAGGAAGGCCAGCTTCTCTGATTTCAGAACCTTGGCAATGGCGCAGGCTGCATCGTCTGCATTAATATTGTAAGTGTTAAACTCATTGTCCAATGCCAGCGGATATACAACGGGCAGATAATCGTTTTCCATTATGTCCAGGAGTACCTTGCCGTCGACACTTTTAATGGAGCCTACAAAGCCTAAGTCCTCACCGTCGTCGCTGTCTCTCTTAACGGCATTCAGAAGGCCGCCGCTCTTGCCGCTGACACCCATAGCCTTAACGCCGAGAGCTTCAATATCTCTTACAATGGCGCCGTTAACCTTGGCCAGAGCCATCTCCACGATTTCCAGAGTTGCCGCATCCGTCACCCTGAGGCCGTTTACGAACTTTGTCTCAAGGCCTGTCTTCTCAATCCAGCGGCTTATTTCCTTACCGCCGCCGTGGACGATAATGGGCTTGAATCCCACCAGCTTGAGAAGGACCACGTCCTCGATAATGCTGGTCATAAGCTCGGGATTTTCCATTACCGAGCCGCCGCATTTTATAACTATAATCTTACCGTTAAATCTTCTAATGTAAGGAAGTGCTTCAATGAGCACCTCCGCTTTTTCAATATCCTTTGGGTTAACGGTATGGTTATTCACATCCATTTTCTTAATCTCCCTATTTATAAATTAACTTCTGTAGTCTCCGTTTATTTTAACGTAGTCGTATGTAAGGTCGCATCCCCAGGCCGTGGAAATGTCACTGCCCTGGTTCATGTTCACATCTATGATTATTTCCTTTGCGGAAAGTATCTCCGCCGCCTCTTCCTCGCTGTGCTCAGCGTAGGCCGAAGCTCTGCACACAGGGATTCTTCCCTTTTCCGATGCCATATCCACATCTATGTTATCTGCATCAAAGTCCGCTTCCGTGTAACCGATGGCGCAAAGTATTCTTCCCCAGTTGGCGTCTTCACCGAAGACAGCCGCCTTAAGAAGGTCCGAGCTGACTACGGATTTTGAAACCTTTCTGGCCACGTCCTTTGAAGGAGCCCCTTCCACATTGCAGACGATCAGCTTGGAAGCCCCCTCGCCGTCTGCAGCCAGGTTTTTCGTGATAAATGATGTAACTACATGGAGAGCCCGGCAAAAGGCCTCAAAAGCCTCGTTTTCCTCTTCTATGGGAGCATTGCCAGCCAGACCGTTGGCTATAATCATAGCCATGTCGTTTGTGGAAGTGTCTCCGTCTACGCTCAGCTGGTTAAAGCTGTCCTTTACATCTTCAAGGAGAGCCTTCTTTATCATCTCCGGGGAAATGGCCGCATCCGTCGTAATGAAGGCCAGCATGGTGGCCATGTTGGGATTGATCATTCCGCTGCCCTTGGCAATGGCGCCCATTTTACATTCCACTCCGTCTATTTCAAAGGAAAGTGCAATTTCCTTTTTAACCGTATCTGTAGTCATAATTCCCTTGGCCGCTGCGTCGGATCCGTCCTCGCTGAGAGCTTCCTTCAGAACGGGAATGCCCTTTTTGAAAGGCTCAATTGAAAGTGCCTCGCCGATTACTCCCGTGGAAGCGACGATTACATCCTCTGCCTTGCATCCTGTCTCCTCTGCTACAAGGCGGCAGGTTTCCTCGGCGATTTCAATTCCGTTGGGTGCACAGGTATTGGCGTTGCCGCTGTTGCAGATTATAGCTACAGCCTTGCCGTCGGAAATGTTTTCTCTCGTTACTGTAATAGGCGCGCCGTATACCTTGTTTGTTGTATAAACACCGGCAGCCGAGCCCACTACATCGCTCATAATCAGTACCAGGTCATTCTTGCTTGTATTTCCCCTGATTCCGCAGTGTGTGCCTGAGGCTTTGAATCCTTTAGGAGCGCACACTCCGCCTTCTAACATCTTGTATTCCATTTCCTATACCAAACCTTTCAATTCATCTATTCCCAGCATTATATTCATATTCTGTACCGCTGCACCGGCAGCCCCCTTGCCCAGATTGTCAAAGCACACGCTTACAATGGTTCTCTCGTCTGTGCCGTGTACGTATATTTTTACTCTGTTGGTTCCCGCCAGCTCGTTTGCATAAATAGTCGAGTCTGTGGTAGCTACTTCAATGAGTTCTTCTCCTGCGTAGTAGTCCTTATACATTTCCAGAATAGCTTCCACTCCCGGGCCTCCCACCACGGGAACGATTGTCTCCATTCCTCTGTAATAATCGGAAACTACGGGAAGGAATACAGGTTCACCTGCTATGCCCGACAGCTTTTTCATTTCAGGAAGATGTTTGTGCATCTGGCCTACAGCGTACTGTCCCGGGGCATCCAGACTTACATCTCTGCCATCCTCGCTGTAGGATGCAATCATCTGCTTCCCGCCGCCGCTGTAGCCTGTTATGCTGGTAGCTACAAAGGGATAATCGGCACCAACAATATTTTTCTCTACCAAAGGTCTTGCCGCAACTATGAATCCTGTTGCGTGACATCCCGGATTGGCCACTCTGTTTGAAGATGCGATTATCTCTCTCATGCCTATTTCCGGAAGGCCGTAGGTCCAGTCATCCATGGTTCTGTGAGCCGTGGAAGTATCGATGATTCTGGTGCTTAGGTCTGCCGCGTCAGTTGCCTCAATGGCCGCTGCATCGGGAAGGCAAAGGAATGTAAGATCCGCCTTCTTCATTAGCTCTACCTTTGCATCCAGATTTTTTCTGTTTTCTTCATCTATTTCAAGGATTTTTATATCGTCCCGATCCTTTAGCAGATCGTAAAGTTCAAGTCCTGCGGTACCCGCTTTTCCGTCTATAAATACACTGTAATTCACTTTATTTTTCCTCCGTTTTTCCTTAAACGCTGCATAATATAATACTCCGCAAGAGCTGCTACGTCAAGGTTTGATGTTAATTTTATTGCACGTTTATGCATATTTATGCATGCAATTCCAAAAAAAGAAGAAGTGCCACCGAAAACTCGATAGCACCCCCTATTTGTTATTAATCAAGAGAGGATTCTTGATAATAAGCATAAATGAACCTTCGCTCACAAACAGTATAACCGCAAAGAAAATAATAATCAAGACAAATTTGTCTTTTATGTAGTAATTCATGTAGTAATTTTATCTAAATTGTACATTTTTATAGAATGTGTATGCTTATTTTTTCCTTTTATAGCTTATCGCTATAAAGGCAGTGCCTACTGTCATCATGGAAAAGGCTATTACAAAGTGCATGGAAATGTCGGGCCATATATAGGTGTCCGTCCTGATAAGATTATATATGGTACCCAATAACCAGTATATTCCAAGAAAAAGTAAACAATACCCTACGTACTTCAATTAAGCTTTTCAGCCTCCTCGCTTTTCTCTGCATTTGCCTCGATGAGAGCCTTTGCCCAGAAGGCATTTATCTCCGCAAAGCCTTCCTTGGGAGTAGCCTCTATTATGTCATCCATGAACATATCCTTAACCGTATTATACATGTCCATGGTGATCTCTATCATAGAAGGTTCCTTCTCGGCGAAGACCAGCACAAGGAACTTCTGACCTGAGTCGGTTTTGTTGTATCTTACCTCCTGAAGAGTCAGATGCATGAGCTGATCTATTACCTCGTTTATGCATAGCATCTTAAGGACTTCCACTACCCTGTCGTCCAGGTCGTCCTCGGCAATAAGAATTTTTTCTTTTAATTCATTGATGCTGCCTACGATTCTCTTCTGGTAATTGTCCGCGAATTTCTTCTCTGCGTCGCTTAAGGCTGAGCCGGCCAGGTCGTCATCCAGGGCTGCTTTCTGATCCTCAGTGTAGTCGCCGATGAGCCATATGAGCATTTTCTTATCCATATCGGAGAACAGGCACGGGAATGCGATAATAGCCTTCTTTCCGCACTCCTCGCATGTGAAGGAAAATAACTCTTCGTTAAGAATCTTTGTCCTTATGTCCTTATCCTGGGACAGCTCTATATTTTCATAGGATTCGAATTCCTGTTTGTGATCGCAGTATGGACATTCAATTGTTTCTTTTCTTTTTACAGCCATTTAATTAATAATCCTTTCTAGTTAAAAATGGGGACAATAAACTTTATTATATCGTTCCAGGTTACATAAACCATGAGAGTTAAGAGGAGCACCAGACCAACGGTGTTGATCATGCCCTCGGTCTTATCGCTTATGGCCTTGCCGGTAATTTTCTTAATGCCTATGAGTACGATTCTTCCGCCGTCAAGAGCGGGAAGTGGCAGCAGGTTAACTATGGCTAGGTTCAGGGATATTACCGCCATGAGATAGAAGAAATAGAATAATCCCATAGATGCGGACTGGTTGACCATGTAGACTATTCCCACAGGGCCGGATAGTTCCTTCGTTGACACCTCGCCGGTAAAGAGCTGCTTAATTACCGTATACATCTGAGTGGTCATGTTGAATGTAGTCTTAACACCGCTGACCAGAGCGTTTCCCACATGGCGCTCATGCTTAGGTGTAATGCCTATCATTGCACGGCCTTCAGACTCCATCAGCTCAGTGTTAATGGTATTCTCCTTGCCGTCCCTTTTATATACGATGCTGACCTTGTCTCCCGTCTTTGCTCCCTCAAGAGCCTCACCCACATCGTTCCACTCGCTTATTTTCACATCATTTATTTTTACAATCTCGTCCCCCGCCTTCATGCCTGCCGCCTGTGCCGGACTGCCATCCACGAAGGAATCAATCCTTGTGGATGCCGTACCCATGGCAAACATGATTATGCACATGAGAATGAGAGCCAGCACCACGTTCATTGCCGGGCCGGCAAAGGCGATAAGGGCCTTCTGCCAGGGCTTTTTGTTGTTGTAGGCTCTGCTGTCTTCAGACTCGGTGTCTTCACCTTCCATGGCGCAGAATCCGCCAATAGGAAAAATGCGGAGTGAATACTCCGTCTCACCCTTCTGCTTCTTAAAGATGGCAGGCCCCATACCCAGGGCGAATTGATTTACTTTTACACCGCACTTTTTCGCAGCTATGAAATGTCCCAGTTCATGTATGAATATGAGCACGCAGAACATTAAAACCGCATAAATTACTGTCATATATTCCTCTCTTCAATTAATCTGCAATCAATGCTTCAGCCAGATCTCTGGCCCATCTATCTTCTTCAAGTATAACTTCAATGCTTAAATCTTGCTTAGAAACGTGTCTGTCCATTACTTCTTCGAGAATGTTCTGTATGTCTATGAATGAAATTCTCTCTTTAAGGAAGTTTGAAACAAGTACTTCGTTTGCTCCGTTCAGCACTGCCGGAGCTGTGCCTCCCTCTTTTATGGCTTCCTCCGCCATAGCCAGGCATCTAAAGGTCTTTCTGTCCGGCGTTTCAAAAGTCAGACCACCTTCCAGGCTGAAAAAGTCAAGCCTTTGTGATACATTATCAATTCTTGCCGGATGAGTCAAGGCATAAGATATGGGAAGCTTCATATCAGGCACTCCCATTTGGGCAATTACCCCGCCATCGCACATTTCAATCATGGAATGTATTATACTTTGCGGGTGCACGACTATTTCTATATTCTCGGGACTGAAATCAAAAAGCCACTTAGCCTCAATGAGCTCAAATCCTTTGTTCATCAACGTTGCCGAATCAACTGTTATTTTCTTTCCCATGTCCCATCTGGGATGCTTAAGCGTGTCCGCAAGGGTGACACTTTTTAATTCTTCAAGGCTGTAGCCTCTGAAGGGGCCGCCGCTGCAGGTAATGATAAGCTTTGATATATCCTCTCGTCTCTCTCCCTGCATGCACTGGAAAATGGCGCTATGCTCACTGTCTATAGGCGTCAGCTTTATTCCCTTTTCACTTACGGCCTTCATAATGACCTGACCTCCGGCTACAAGAGTTTCCTTGTTGGCCAGAGCCACATCCTTACCTGCCATAATTGCATGGTAAGTGGGAACCATTCCTCTGATTCCAACCAGGGAATTAATCACCAGGTCGCAGTCGCAGGTGGCAGCGCCGATTATTCCATCATCGCCCCATAGCACCTGGGTGTCTTTAAACTCCTCCTTCAGCGTGGCAGCGTCTTCCTCATTCGCCACCACTGCAATGCCGGGTTTAAATTCCTTTATCTGATTTCTGATTTTTTCAATACTGCTGCCGCAGACAAGAGCACTGACCTCATATTCCCCGGGGCTCATTCTGATTACATCCAGAGCCTGGGTACCTATGGAGCCGGTGCTCCCTAAAATCGATATTTTTCTCATATTATTGTCCCTTTATTGTCCCACCGTAACAAAGAATACAGTGTAATAATAAACAACCGGCGCCGTAAAGAGCACGCTGTCGAATCTGTCCAGAATGCCGCCGTGTCCGGGAATGAGATTACCGTAATCCTTTATTCCCATTTTACGCTTAAAGGCCGATGCGCAGAGATCTCCGAACTGGGAGATAACAGCACAGAAGAAGCCGATAATAATAGCGTCTATAAAGTACGGCAGGGATACGAAGTAGTAGAACAGCCCGCAAAACAGGGTCCCGCCTACAACTCCGGCGATGGATCCTTCCACAGTCTTTTTCGGACTTAAGGATGGGCAAAGCTTTTTCTCTCCTATGCAGCTGCCTACAAAGTAAGCCACAATGTCGCTGCCGAAGGCGGACAGGACTACCACCCACACAAGTATGGAGTGTGGTGTGTGGTCTATGAGCACAACGTGGAATGAGAAGAACACAACGTATATTACGCCGATTACCGTAGCCATTCCGTCGTAGAGTGTCCGTTCATCAAACTTATAGAGACAGGATATAAAGCCTGCCATTATAAGGAGCACCAGCCATAGCATCCACGCTCTGTCGTCATTTACACCCAGGATGTACATGACGTAGAGAGCCAGTGTGAAAAGCGCCCCTACTATGTAATTGGGCTTTGAGCCTACTGCGTGGAACCCTTTATAGAATTCGTAAAGTCCAACTATACCTATTGCAAAGCACGCAACCATGAGGGGGTAGCCACCGAAGTAAAGAAAGGCCAGCAGTGGCACCATAATCAATCCTGATAAAATTCTCGTTTTCATAATTTATTTGTTCCTTCCGCCAAATCTGCGGTCACGGCTTTGAAATTCTACAATAGCTTCTTCGAATTTTTCCGGAGTGAAGTCCGGCCAGAGGACATCAGTGAATATCATTTCGCTGTAAGCAATCTGCCACATCAGGAAATTCGATATTCTGATTTCTCCGCTGGTCCTGATGAGAAGGTCCGGATCGGGGATCCCAAGATGCCCTGTCATAAGGCACCCGGATATAAGGTCTTCGTCAACATCCTCGGGAGCGATTTCGCCCTTCTTAACCTTTTCACCTATTTCACGGACAGCCTGAATCATCTCCAGCCTGCTGCCGTAATTTAAGGCAATGTTAAACACAAGTCCGTCGTTATCCTTTGTGCGCTCAATGGCAGTGTTTACCCGCTCCAAAGCATCACCTGGAATAACGCTGAAGTCACCTAGTATATTGACCTTTACGTTGTTTTCATCAAGTTCTTTAAGTTCGTTATCCACGTACTTTACCAGCAGGCCGAAGATTCCTTTTACTTCCTCCTCGGTTCTCTTCCAGTTTTCCGTGGAAAAAGCGTACACTGTAAGATGCTTGATCCCAAGCACTGACGCACGCTTTACAATTTCCTTCATAGCCTTCATTCCCGCATTGTGACCCATTACGCGGGGAAGCTTTCTCTTTTCTGCCCACCTGCCGTTGCCATCCATAATGATGGCAACATGGGCAGGTATTCTATTCATATCTATATTAGTATCAACAGCAGTCATTAGACCTCCATGATTTCCTTTTCTTTTCCGGCAACTATTTCATCAATATCCTTAATGGCTTTGTCCACTATTTTCTGGATATCGTCGAGAGCTTCTTTAACGTCGTCCTCAGTGAGTTCTCCGTTTTTCTCTTCTTTCTTTATGTCGTCGTTAGCCTTTCTTCTGAGATTTCTGGCGGCTACCTTGGCTTCTTCGCCTATGCCCTTAGCCTGCTTGGCCAGCTCTTTTCTGCGCTCTTCCGTCAGCTGGGGAATTGAAAGTCTTACAGCCTTGCCGTCGTTTGCCGGATTAATTCCTATGTTGGCAGCCAGAATTGCTCTTTCAATGTCACCGACTGATTTAGGATCGAATGGCGTTACCAGAAGAGTGTGAGGATCCGGAGCCGATACGTTGGCAAGCTGCTTAAGAGGAGTTGGTGTGCCGTAGTACTCAACTTCAACTCTGTCTAAAAGTGCAGGATTCGCCCTTCCGGCTCTTACTGCGTTAAGTTCTTCTTTTAAGTTGTCCATACTCTTGGCCAGTTTTTCTTCCAGTGTGGCCTGTACCATGTCGCTCATTGCTCTTACCTCCTTATGTTATAATCGTTCCTATTTTTTCGCCGCATACCGCCTTCATTACATTTCCTTCTTCGGCGATGGCGAATACCTGAATATCTATGCTGTTATCTCTGCACAGTGATGCCGCTGTGGAATCCATGACCTTCAGATCCTTTTCAAGGACATCCCAGTGGGTAAGCTTGTCGTATTTTACAGCGCTCGGATCTAATTCCGGATCTGCGGAATAGACACCGTCAATCTTCTTGGCCAGAAGAATTACGTCCGCATCTATTTCTGCGGCTCTGAGGGCAGCGGCCGTATCTGTGGAGAAGAATGGATTACCCGTTCCCGCACCGAAGATGACAACCTTGCCTCCTTCAAGATGATGCACAGCCTTTCTTCTGATGTATGGCTCTGCCACCTCTCTCATCTCAATAGCTGTCTGAACCCTGGTGGGAATACCCAGTTCCTCAAAGGCTTCCTGAAGGGCAAGGGCATTCATGACCGTAGCCAGCATTCCGATGTAGTCCGCCGTAGCCCTGTCCATGTTGCTGCTGGTCCTTCCCCGCCAGAAGTTGCCTCCTCCAACGACGATAGCTATTTCCACTCCGCTTTCGTACACTTCCTTCATCTGATAAGCTATATCCTTTACAGTCGGAGTATCAAGACCGAATTTGGTGTCACCTGCAAGGGACTCACCGCTTATCTTCAGGAGCACTCTTTTATACTTTGGTTTCATAAAGCACCTCCCATTTGTCGATAATCATTATAACACATATTAGCATTGTGTCACTTGTCTTTTTAGAAAGGTGTGATATTATATTTGCATCTGATGAACGATTTAATCGATAATTGGAAGGAGGAAAGAAGATGGCACTAATAAGATGTCCAGAATGCGGACACGCAGTATCGGAGGCTGCATCAAGCTGTCCCAACTGCGGCTGTCCCATGCATAGCCAGCCAGCCGTTGCCCCGGAAGCACCGGCTCAGGAACCTGCCTACAGACCGGAAGAACCCAAAAAAGGAAATGCGGGAAAAATAGTCGCACTCCTTGTAGTTCTCATCCTTCTCATAGCAGGAATAGTCTTTGCACTGAACATGCAAAAGGATAAAGCGGAACCTGCCCAAAGTGAGCAGACCACCGAACAGCAGGAAAACACCGATGAAGGCACCCAGACCGAAGATCAGCAAAGCACCCAGCAGGAGCAGACCGACAACCAAAGCGACCAGGGTAGCACAGAGGAAGAGCCTTTGTATGAGCCCGGTGAAGATGGCGGTACCGATGATGGTGGTGCCGAAGGCGGTATGGATGTAACTAATGATAATCCCTAGATAAGCCTTAATCAAAGAATACACATTCCGGATTACCACTGTTCCTGTAGTTCATATCTCTCAGATATTTAACTACACCGTATCCGGGATCGATGGCAATAAAGCTTTTAAGAGAAACATTGCTCTTAGTCGTGCCGGGGACATAACCGATGACGGTTACAAAATGATTGTTCCCGGTACTTTTATTGTGAAGATTTATAACGCAGGGTTTACCGCTTGCCACTTCTGACAGGGCTGCCTTGTAGCAGCTCTTTGCAGTTGAATACCATACAGGGCTTCCGTCAGCCTTGTACCAGTATGCATAGTGGGAACCAAGACCGTATTCCCAATAAAGCTGTTTGTAATAGGATTTATACTTCTTCTTCAGAGGGAAGCTTCCATCCAGTATCGCTCTGCTGTAAGCCATGCCGTACTGTCCGCAGGGACCGGATACTGGCTGCTTGCCAATGGCACTGATTACGGAGCCGTTGTATTTAAGACGGAATCCGCCCTTCTTTATACTTCCGTTTGTATTCTGGCTTTTCGCACCGCCGCCAACGGTAAACTTCTTGTTTACAACGTATTTTGATTTACCATAAGTATCTTTTGCGTAAACCTTGTATCTGTAAGTACCCTTTGCCAGCTTGCCGAACTTAATTGATGTGTCAGCGTTTTCGATATTGTAGTTTCTTGATTTTGGATTGGTGGTCACAACAAATCCGCTCTTCCACTTTCCGGAGTTATCGGTGATACCTACCTTTACCCTTGAAAGCTTGAACTTGGATTTTACATAGCCGCGAAGAGATACGGATTTACCCTTTGCGATTTTAGAACCAGGCTTCGTTGTACCCGAACCCTTTATCTGTGAGACGGTAAACTTTCTGGTCACCAGATTTTCTGACTGCCCGTTGGAATTCCTTGCCCAGACTCTGTAGTAATATGTTCCGGCCTTCAGTTTTCCAAATATGATTTTCGAATCGAAGTATTCAAGATCAAAAGATTTAGAGCTTGTATTCTTTATGAAGTTCATGCCGCTTATCCACTTTTTCTTGGTGTTCATAATGCCGCATCTTACTTTTGCCAGTTTATAATCAGACTTAACATAGCCCTTTACCCAGAAACCTTTTCCGATGTATTGGTGCTTTGGCAGATTAATACTGGTAACTCTCATACCGGTTCTGTCCGACGCAAAAGAAGATTGTGGCATAAATATAGCCCCAACCAAACAAAATGCGATTACTAAGGCAACTATATTTTTCTGCTTAGAATGAAACTTTGAATACAAGTCAAAATCCTCCCTTTTTAATTATGGACCAGTGAGGATTACAGTAATTCTATCATTGTAACCTAAAATGCAGCAAATTATTTTTCACTGCAAATGTCTATTTTTCAATGTTTTTATGGTGATAATGTGATGTAACCAATAAAAAAATACATCAAAACTCAATATGATGTATTTTATCTTATATACTTATACAAATAACGCTACTATAGTATGTTTTATGTAAACCCCAACATATTGTGTCTTTCATCCAACGTTGAAATTTCAACGTTAGTAGTTTTTCCTGTGAAATGCTTTAGCGTTTATGCAGTCGTTTTCAATCTGTCTTTTAAGCTGATCCAGGCTGTCAAATTTCTTTTCCTCCCGGAGAAGCTTCATGAATTCCACCTTGATCTGGCTGCCGTATATGTCTTGGTTAAACCCGAAAATATGTGTTTCAATATTCCTTTTGTTAATGCCTACCGTAGGTTTTACTCCCACGTTTGTTACTGAAGGATATCTTTCTCCTTCCACCATTGCGCAAGTAGCATAAACTCCGTTTTCAGGTGTCAGCATTATTTCATCCGGCATAATGTTAGCTGTGGCAAATCCTATTGTCCTGCCTATTTCGTTTCCGTGGATCACTTCCCCTCTTACGGAATAATATCTGTCCAGGTACTTTCTGGCCTTTTCCATTTGGCCATTTCCAATACATTCCCTTATGAGAGTCGAACTTACTACTTGACCGTCTACCTTAAATGGCTCCATAACGTGTATTCCGAAGCCCTTCTGAAGGCTCATTTTCATAAGCATCTCAGTGTTCCCGCGAGCTTTATTGCCGAATCTGTAGTTGAATCCGCAGTAAGCCTCCTGCATATTAAATAAGCCTATGAGCAGCTCGTCCACGTACTCCTCGGCGCTCATTTTACAAATAGTTTCATCAAAGGGAATGTTGAAAAAGTAATCCACCCCCAGAGACTCTACCAGTTCCTTCTTTTCTTCGTAAAACAAAAGGGTCTTAACCGATGACTCCTTAAAGAAGTTTTTCGGATGATTTGAGAATGTAAATACGGCGGCTTTCATTCCTGCCGACCTTGCCGCTGAAACGCAGCGTCGAATAAGCTCCTTGTGGCCTCTGTGAATGCCGTCAAAATTCCCCATAGCCACAACTGTTGGCTCTATATTTTTAATGTCATTTAGTGATTCGTAAATTTTCATATTATGTCTGTGTTTATAATTTTCTCGGCGTGTAGTACCCCGTCATTAACCTTGGCTATACCTACAAATTTATCCTCTGTGTAAACGCTGTAAGTCCCGTCTGAAACCTGGCCAAAGTCAAGATATTTCCCGTTTACAATATCCAGAGCCATGCCCCTTTCAAAGCTTAGTTTTTCAAAATTCAGAGGGTAGTCCAGAGGATAAAGAATGTGAGCAATATCCTCAGGTGCCATGGTCTTAATCTCTTCAATATCAATCGCTTTATCAACTGTAAAGGGACTGCTTTCAGTCCGCTCAAGAGCGCTCATACAGGCGCCTGTTCCAAGGATTCTACCTATATCATCGCATAAAGTCCTTACGTATGTGCCCTTGGAACACCTTACTGTATAATTTACATAATTATCTTTTATGTCATCCACTTTTATGTGATGAATAGTCACCCTTCTGGGCTTTATCTCCACATCCTTCCCTTCCCGGGCGTATTCGTAGAGCTTTTTACCATTGACCTTCAGGGCGGAATACTTGGGAGGTATTTGCTCTATCTCCCCTTTAAAGCTGCATACCGCTTTTATTATTTCCTCTTGGTCAACAGCAAAATTATTCGTCTCACGGATTACATTTCCCCATATGTCCAGAGTGTCCGTCACAGTGCCCAGCTTCATGGTGCAGCGATACTCCTTTATGGCATCCTCCATGTACTGAATCACCTTTGTGGCTCTGCCGATGCATATGGGAAGCACTCCTGTGGCCATAGGATCCAGTGTGCCTGTGTGGCCCACTCTTTTGACTCCCGTTACCCTTCTGACTATTGCCACGCAATCGTGGGATGTATAATTCTGAGGCTTGTATACATTAATTATTCCCTGCATAGTTCCTCACTGACTGCCTTCATAATCAATTCTCTTGCTACTGCCATAGAGTCGTAAATAGTGCATCCAGCTGCCTTTTCGTGACCGCCGCCTTTAAATGCTACTGCGATTTTGGAAACGTCTCCGTGCTTTGCCCTGAGGGATGCCTTTATGTTGCCGGGCTCCTTTTCCTTCAGGAGAATGGCTATATCCACTCCCTTAATGCTGCGCATCATACCTACGATGCCTTCCGTGTCTTCCATTCTGGCACCGTACTGCTCCAGCATATCCAGTGATATTTCCGCTATAATAGCCTTGCCCTCAGCAAAGACTTCGCTGTCGTTTATGGCTGCACTCTGGAGCTTCATTTTCTCGAAGGATTCGTTTTCGTAGAGAGATACGCTGGTCCCATAGGAATCCAGGCCTAAGTCGTATAATTCCATTACGATTTCGTGGGAACGCCTCGTAGTATTTGAATACTGAAAGTTCCCCGTATCCGTTGTAATAGCCGCGTATATGGCATTGGCCATCTCGACGTCAATGTCGCATTCCATTGCCAGGAGCAGGTCGTAAATCAGCTCCCCGGTAGCCGCCGCCTTTCCGTCGATATAGTTATAATCACCGATGCCCGGTGATGTCCCGTGATGGTCTACGCAGATTTTGGTTTTGCCGCTTTTAAATAGCTCTGCCCTTTCCGGGAATCTCTTAAGCTCACCGCAATCCACGCAAATGCTTACGTCCGGATTCATGTATTTTTCCAGATCGTATATGCAATATCCCTTGTCCAGAAACTGAAGGTAGTCGGGAACTTTATCCTCAACGGCTATGACAGCATCCTTTCCCATGCTCCTGAGAGCGCAGCAAAGAGCAGCTGCAGAGCCCAGGGCATCTCCATCCATGAGAATGTGTGGGAATATTACTATGCTACCGGCTTCTTTCAGCTGGCCGGCTATTTCTTTAAAGGAATTATTTTTCATTTTGCTCCTTCATAACCTTGTCTATGAGCTCATCCATATGCCTTCCGTAATCCATTGATTTATCAATTTTGAATATTAATTCCGGCATATGGCGGACTCTTATCTGCTTTCCGATTTCACGTTTCATAAAGCCCTTGGCGCTCTGCATTGCCTCAAGTACGTCTTCCTGGACATTGGCCATTTCTTCTTCGCTAAGCCCCTGCTCAAAGACGCTTAAGTAAACCGTCGCAAAGCTGCCGTCGGCTGTTACGTCAACAGCGGTAATGCTCACCATTCCGCTTATTCTCGGATCCTTTAACTCGCGAAGAATCAGGTCGCTCATAATGCGCCTGATTTCTTCACCCATTCTTCCTTGTCTGTATCCTTTTGCCATTTTAATCCCTTTCGACTTCCTGCATTTCGAAGCACTCTATGAAGTCACCGACTTTAATGTCGTTATAATCCTCAATGCCTATACCACATTCGTAGCCCTGCATTACTTCCTTGGCATCGTCCTTGAAACGCTTTAAGGAAGAAATCTTTCCTTCGTGAATTACGATACCTTCACGTATGAGTCTGATTTCAGCATTTCTGACGATCTTGCCGTTTGTAACGTAGCCACCGGCAATTGTACCAACGTTGGGCACCTTGAATGTGTCTCTGACTTCGCATTCGCCCAGTACAACTTCCTTGTATTCAGGATCCAGCATACCCTTCATGGCGTTTTCAACGTCATCGATAATGTTGTAAATAACATTGTAGGTTCTGATCTGTACACCTTCACGGTCAGCCATGGCGCTGACAGTTGACTGAGGTCTTACGTTAAATCCTATAATTACAGAGCCTGATGTTCCTGCCAGGGTTACGTCGGACTCGTTAATGGCACCAACTCCGGAGTGAACGATGTTAACCTTTACTTCGTCGTTTGAAAGCTTTTCAAGGGAAGTGTTAACAGCGCCTACGGAACCCATTACATCGCCCTTGACGATAAGGTTGAGTTCCTTCTTTTCACCTTCCTGTATCTGGCTGAAGAGCTCTTCGAGAGTTGAGCTTGATGTCCTTGCCATAACTTCTTCTCTTTGCTTCTGTCTTCTGTTCTCAGCGATTTCCTTTGCCTTCTTATCGTCGGCTACGGCGTTAAAGCTGTCACCGGCTGAAGGCACGTCTGTAAGACCGAGAATTTCCACGGCAGTGGCCGGCCCTGCCTTTCTGATTGTTTCACCTCTGTGGTTTGTCATGAGCCTGATACGGCCCGCACAAGTACCGGCAACAACCGACTGTCCTGCTTTAAGTGTGCCGTTGGTTACGAGAAGAGTTGCAACGGGACCTTTAGCCTTGTCCAGTCTTGCTTCAATTACAGTACCCATAGCCAGTCTGTTGGGGTTAGCCTTAAGCTCCAGCACCTCCGCCTGAAGCAAAATCATCTCCAGAAGGTTTGTGATTCCGTCACCCTTCTTGGCTGAAACAGGTACGCTAATAACATCTCCGCCCCATTCTTCCACAACTATTCCGTGTTCCGTCAGATCCTGTTTAACTCTGTCGGGATTTGCGCCGGGCTTGTCCATTTTGTTTATTGCAACGATAATTGGTACTCCCGCAGCTTTGGCATGGGAAATGGATTCAACAGTCTGAGGCTTAACGCTGTCGTCAGCTGCTACTACCAGGACTGCAATATCCGTTATGTCTGCACCACGGGCACGCATTGCTGTGAAGGCTTCGTGTCCCGGTGTATCCAGAAATACGATTTTCTGTCCGTTAATTTCTACTTCGCTGGCACCTATGTGCTGAGTAATGCCGCCGGACTCACCAGCCGTGACATCTGTGTTTCTGATTGCATCAAGAAGTGATGTCTTACCGTGGTCAACG
>DFGY01000063.1 GCA_002372505.1 Firmicutes bacterium UBA3738 | reverse complement strand
ACTATGACTACAATTGGCCAGGATGGAATTCTGAAAACAGATATTATTCTGCCGCCGATTGATAAGCAAAAAGAGTTTTATGATTTTGTCAAACAAGTCGACAAATCAAAAGTTGCAGTAAAGAAGTCACTGGATGAGACACAGAAACTATTTGATAGTTTAATGCAGGAGTATTTTGGTTAAAAGGAGATTGCCATGGGTCTTTTAGAAATAGCCAGTAATAGGTAGTTTTGGCGAGGCGTTGATTATTATGAAGCTGGGAGGTAGGCAAATGGAAGAAGATTGACAACTTTTTGTATGAAGCCAGGGTTACCGGTAGTAAGACATATGATGTAGTTATATATGTGAAACGTCCAAAGCGATTAACCTGTGACTGTCCTCATGCTGAAGGAACGAGGTGTGTATACAAACACAAGGTGGCACTGTACTTGAAGGTGTTTCCTGATGAGCTGCAACGCGTAATGAGAGAAATAGAGTGTGTGGGAAAGAGAAGAACTTCAATTCCAACATTTTTCCTCTTATAGAGACAATGTTGGAATTAATCGTCCTTTGTCTGCTAATAGTCCGTTATTAATCGTGCTAAATCATCATTTTTTCCAACATTATTCCTGCTACAGTGATGATGTTGGAGTGAAGCACCTTTTCCGGCCCAGTTTCCTCTGCAAATTCAGCCATATCCAGATATCAGCTCCAACATTTTTTCTATCACAGCAATAATGTTGGAATTTAGGGAGGTTTCAAGCACCTTTTTCGCTTGTTAGCTACCGTTAACCAGACTTCTGTTTCAACATTTTATCCCGCACAGTAAAAATGTTGGAGTCCAAAATAAATAGTATATCCATTTCGAATGCTGGCTTGCCCCGCAAAACTAATCGCGAACACCTATGCGAATCAAAAGTTGACTAGTAAAGGGATTCGTTTGATAATAAAGATAGTAGTTGAAGAGAAGAATGAGAGTGACAAATGACTAATTTTGACTTTCTGAAACAGGAACCACAATTTAATACCTTTGCGGATGTGGCTATTTCTGCTGAAAAATTGCTTCCCATCGACATAGATGCGGCGGCTATTAACTGTAGACGTGCCATGGAGTTTGCAATCAAGTGGATGTACTCCGTTGATAGTGACTTACACAGACCATATCAGGATACGTTAGTCACACTTATGAATACAGATGAGTTCAGGCAGATTGTCGATTATGATTTGTGGAAAAGGATGAATCTGATTCGCAAGGTTGGCAACAACGCTGCCCATAGTGGGAAGAAAGTAACAGAGGATCAGGCAAAGCTTTGCTTGGAGAATCTGTTTTATTTCATGGATTTTGTCGCTTACTGTTACGCGGATGAGTATACGGTGCGCGAATATCGTGCAGATGTTATTGGCTCTGAGCAGAAGGAAGAAAAGATTCAGCCTGAATATCCCGATGTGGATTTAGAGGCGTTGATTAAGGAAAATGAAGCGCTCAAAGAGGAGTTAACAGCTAAGCGTGAGTCAAATAAAGAAAGCTATGTTCCAAAACCACTCGACCTTTCAGAATATAAAACCAGAAAAATATACATAGATACACTGCTACAGGACGCCGGTTGGATAGAGGGTAGAGACTGGCTGAATGAAGTAGAACTTTCAGGCATGCCTAACAAATCTGAAGTAGGATTTGCAGACTATGTTCTATATGGTGATGATGGCAGGGCTCTTGCCGTAATAGAGGCGAAAAAGACTTGTGTGGATGTCGCTAAAGGTAGGCATCAGGCAAAGCTATATGCAGACCTTCTGGAAGAAAAGTATGGTAGACGTCCGGTGCAATTCCTCACCAACGGTTTTGATATCAGGATAGTTGACAACCATTACCCTGAGAGACCCGTAGGAGCATTTTATTCAAAACGAGATCTGGAGAAGTTCTATAATTTGCATCTAAGCAGAACTAGTCTGAATAATATTCATATAAACAAGCAGATTTCCGGAAGATACTATCAGGAAGAGGCTGTTAAGGCTGTTTGCGAATCCTTTGATAAAAATAATCGGCGAAAGGCACTTCTGGTTATGGCAACTGGCTCTGGCAAAACCCGAACGGTCATATCCCTGGTGGATGTGCTTAATCAACATGGTTGGATAAAGAATATACTTTTCCTTGCCGATCGCAATTCACTGGTAACTCAGGCGAAGCGTAGTTTTGTTAATTTGTTGCCTAATCTTTCTGTTGCCAATTTATGCGAAGACAAGGAAAACTACGGGGCTAGAGCGGTCTTTTCTACTTATCAAACAATGATGAACAGCATTGATTCAGTGAAAGATGAAGAGGGTAAGCTATATACTGCCGGTCACTTTGATCTGGTAATTTGTGATGAAGCCCATAGGTCAATATATAACAAGTACCGTGACATTTTTAATTACTTTGATGCACCGCTAGTTGGACTTACTGCAACGCCTAAAGATGACATAGAAAAAAACACTTATGAGATTTTCCATTTGGAAAATGGAGTTCCAACCTATGGATACGAACTTGCGCAAGCGGTAAAAGATGGATTCCTTGTTGATTATCTTTCCGTTGAAACGCAAATTAAGTTTATCGAAGAGGGGATTCACTACGATGAACTATCGGAAGAAGATAAAATGCTTTATGAGGAGACCTTTGGTTTAGAGGATGGAAGAATTCCTCCCGGCATTTCATCGTCAGCGTTAAATAGCTGGGTGTTTAATGAGGACACTATAAAAAAGGTGCTTCATACACTTATGGATAATGGTCTAAGAATAGACTATGGCGAGAAGATTGGAAAGACGATTATTTTCGCTAAAAACCATAAGCATGCGGAGAGAATACTTGAAGTGTTCGGCAAAGAATTCCCGCATCTTCCCGGATATGCAAAAGTGATAGACAATTACATGACATATGCCCAAAATGCGATAGATGAATTTTCGGATCCGGCGAAGCTGCCGCAAATTGCGATTTCCGTAGATATGCTGGACACAGGAATAGACATTCCTGAAATATTAAACCTGGTTTTTTTTAAAAAAGTAATGTCTAAGGCAAAGTTCTGGCAGATGATTGGGCGTGGTACAAGACTCTGTGAGGGGCTTATTGATGGTCAGGATAAAGACAAATTCTATATATTTGATTTCTGTGGCAATTTTGAGTTCTTCAGAATGAACGAAGGGAAGCCTACTGCCAACCAGGTGGCTCTTCAGAGTGCAATTTTCGGGCTGGAGTTTGACATGGTATATAAGCTTCAGAGTATAGAGTATCAAACGGAAACGTTAAAGAGGTTCCGTAAATATCTAGTTAGCGATATGGTCGGCAAAGTTAAACAACTGAAAAGGGATGACTTTGCTATAAGGCAGCACATTCAATATGTGGATTTATATGCTCATGAGGATAACTATCAAACATTGTCATATGAGGACACATTAGTAATCAAAGAAGAATTGGCGCCATACATTCTTCCAGATGAAGATGAAATAAATGCAGTGCGTTTTGATGCTCTGCTTTATGGTTTGGAACTCGCCTATCTGTCTGGGAAGAAATATAACAGCGCCAGAAACGATTTACTAAAGAAGGTTTCTGGTATTGCAAGCGTTGCCAACATTCCGGAAATAATAGCTAAAAAAGATTTCATAGAAGAAATACTTAGTACGGATTATTTGGAAAACGCTGATGTTGATGATTTTGAAACCATCAGAAAAGAACTGAGAGGGTTGATGAAATATCTGCCGAAACATGAAAGGGCGACATACAACACGAATTTTACAGATGAAATCCTGTCCATAGATTGGCACGAGTCTGAACTTGAAAATGATGATTTGAAGAATTATAAAACGAAGGCAGAGTATTACGTTCGCGAACATCAGGATAATATAGCAATCGCAAAACTAAAGACAAACAAACCATTAACGAAAGTCGACGTAGAATCCTTAGAAAAGATAATGTGGAGCGAAATCGGCACAAGGGCAGACTACGAAGCTGAGTATGGGGAGAAGCCTCTTGGTGAGTTTGTTAGAGAAATAGTCGGACTTGATATGAGTGCTGCTAAAGAGGCATTTGCTGACTACCTTGACGAGACTAATCTGGATAGCAGACAAATATATTTTGTGAATCAAATAATTGAGTATATAGTCCATAATGGTCTTATGAAGGAATTGAGTGTGCTGCAAGATACACCATTTACAGATCGCGGTAGCATAGTTGAACTATTCCCTGATATGAACCTGTGGAATGGCATACATAGTGTAATCAATGAAATAAACAATAATGCAATTGCATAAGTGGGAGCGTTTCACGGGGACAGGCTTTTTGTTACGCCTGTCCTCTTGTCATTTCAGCATGCCGCGCACTAGTTTATAGATTGCCCGGGCGATGGCGAAGAGGAGGAAGAAGGCGAGGAAGCCCACTACGCCGTACATTATGTCGGCGAAATCCATGTTGCCGCTCCCCGAGACTCCCTGACCGATTTCTATGGCGAAGACTATTACCAGAATGACGGTGAAGACGTACAAAAAAGTGATTGCAATTGTGTGGTCATTTTTTGCCAGCCATGTAAACAGGGGATGGATGGCCAGTACCAAAAGCATGCCCAGAGCGCCGATAATGAGAAAGTGAAGAGTCTTATCGGTGAACCTGGTTTCAAACTGGTCGTTGAGTGTTAAAAAGTAATTGTGAAGTCTGGTAATGACTCCGACGATTCCGTAAAGAAGCTCGCTCATTATTATTCATTCCTTTACTTAATAAATACTTAATAAACTTTACTTAATAAAAATATACACACACTTATACATTAAACAGGAAGTGCATTATGTCACCGTCCTGCACTACGTATTCCTTTCCTTCGGAGCGAAGGAGGCCCTTTTCCTTTGCAATGGACAGCTTGCCCTCGCATTCCATGAGCTTGTCGTAGGCTATGGTCTCGGCACGGATGAAGCCCTTCTCAAAGTCCGTGTGGATTTTGCCTGCGGCCTGAGGAGCCTTGGTGCCTCTGCGAATAGTCCAGGCTCTGGTCTCGTCCTCACCGGTGGTGATGAAGGAAATGAGATCCAGAAGGGCGTAGCTGGCTTTAATAAGCTTATCGAGACCGGACTCGCTGACACCCAGCTCTTCCAGGAACATCATTTTTTCTTCTTCGTCCAGCTCGGATAGCTCCGATTCGATTTTGGCGCAGACCACAACCACCTGGGATCCTTCCGTGGCAGCGAATTCGCGAATTTTCTGTACCCGCTCGTTATCTTCAGTGGCGGCATCGTCTTCGCTGACATTTGCCACATAGATAATGGGCTTGAAGGACAGCAAATCCAGGGAGCCGATGAAGGCTGCTTCGTCATCGTCCAGATCCATTGCCCTGGCGGACTTTCCTTCTCCGAGAAATGCACTGACTCTGTTCAGCAGGTCAAGCTCCTTCTGAAGGGATTTATCTCCTTTGAGATTCTTCGTGGTCTTGGCAATGCGGCGGTCCAGCACTTCCATGTCGGAGAGAATGAGCTCCGTATTGATCGTCTCAATGTCGGAAAGTGGGTCGATGACGCCGTCAACATGAACGACGTTGGTGTCCTCGAAAGCCCTTACCACATGGACGATGGCCTCAACTTCCCTGATGTGGCCGAGGAATTTATTCCCCAGACCTTCGCCTTTGCTGGCGCCTTTTACAAGGCCTGCTATGTCGCAGAATTCTATTGTGGTGTAAATGGTTTTCTTGGAAGAATAAATGTTGGTCAGGTTTGTAACGCGCTCGTCCGGAACGGTTACGACGCCAACATTTGGCTCGATGGTGCAGAAGGGATAATTGGCCGCCTCGGCACCTGCCTTTGTAATTGCGTTAAAAAGTGTACTCTTCCCTACGTTTGGGAGACCGACGATTCCTAGTTTCATTTATTTTAACTCCTTTGGTTTTCATTAAATTTCGGAGGACATTATAACACATAAGGGAAACAACCGAAAGTGAGGGTGCATGATATGTCGCATTTGGGTGTTGGACAAATGTGTATATATGAGCGTGTTCTACAATTGGTTTATATCAGGTGGAATGAAGAAAAAATATCAACGATTCCTCGTATATATTCCTACTAAAAAACTTATGCAAAGATATGATGACGGATTGATCATTAAAAAAAATTCTACAACGGTGAAGAAAATGAAGAATGTAGAAAACGTCAAATCGTTGTTGAGTCGGCGGACACAGTAACGTTATGTAGTAAAAATGGTTACAGACAGTACTACCGTATATTTATACATACTCTCATGGAAAAATGATATAATAACGAGGAAAAGTCTTTAACATATAGTTGCAAGAAATCCCCCCCATGCTAAAGGATGAATTCTCGGTATTCTAAACG
>DFGY01000052.1 GCA_002372505.1 Firmicutes bacterium UBA3738 | reverse complement strand
TTCGTTTAAGGCGTCCAGCCTCAGATAATCGGACAGCACTTCTTCAGTGCACATTTCCTCTTCTATTTCATGAATCCTGATTTCCAGGTTCTCAATATCCTTCTCCAGCTGTTCCATCTCTCGGGCCTTTCTGCGCTCCTCAGCCTCAGCTTCCTTCTTAAGGCGGCGCTCCTCGGCAGGGCTGAGCTTCTCAGCCGGTTCTTCACCGGTCTCCTCATGACTCTTGGCCGCTGCACCCAGCTCCTCCAGGTACTGTGTGCCGGAGCCCATTCTTTCCTTTTTATCTACATAGTAATCGTAGCGCCCCAGATATTCCTTTATGCCGCCGGCCTCCAGCTCCATTATCCTCGTAGGCACCTTAGAGAGCAGATACCTGTCATGGGAAATGATTATAGACGTCCCGGGGAAGTCCATAAGTGCATCCTCGAAGACCTCCTTTGAATCTATGTCGAGATGGTTGGTCGGCTCGTCCAGTAGGAGCAGGTTTGCCCCGGAAAGCATTAGCTTAAGCAGGGACAGTCTGGCTCTTTCTCCACCTGAAAGAGACCTTATGGGAAGGAATACATCGTCCCCCCGAAAGAGGAACCTCCCAAGCATTGTGCGCATCTCCGTGTCCGTATATAAATGGTATGCTTCCTTCATTTCATCGAAAACCGTGTTGTTTTCGTTCAGCAGCCTCTGCTCCTGATCGTAGTAGCCTATTTCAACGTTATGCCCATGCTTGATGTATCCGGAATTCGGCTTCAGCTCTCCCGTAATAATCTTCATGAGGCTGGTCTTGCCTATACCATTGGCACCGACTATACATATGCGGTCCCCTCGCTTTATGTCAAAGCCAACATTCTCGAAGAGCTTCTTTTCATTGCTGCCATAGCCGAAGGACTTTGACACGTTCTCCGCAAAGAGCACGTCATTTCCGCTTTTGAACTTTTCCCGGAAGTGTATTTTCATCTTACCGTAGGTTGCTTCGGGACGCCTTATGTCTTCCATTTTTTCAAGGCGCTTTTCCCGGGAAGCCGCCCTCTTGGCCAGCTTCTCCGTGCCCCTCTGCTTCATACTCCGCACCATGTCCTCCTGACGCCTTCTCTCCTGCTGGAGGTGCTTGTAGCGGCGCATTTCCTCTTCTCTGATTTCCTTCTTCCTGGCAGCGTAGAATTCATAATTTCCTTCATAGCTGGTAACCCGGCCGTGCTCCACATCGAGAATCCTCGTCACAGTCTCGTTGAGAAAATATCTGTCGTGGGAAACAACCAGCATAGTTCCCTTATATGAAGAAAGATACTGCTCCAGCCACTTAAGAGTGCCAATATCCAAATGGTTTGTAGGCTCGTCCAGAAACAGTATGTCCGGCTTCTTTAGGAGCAGGGCCGCAAGGGCCAGTCTTGTCGTCTCTCCTCCGGAGAGAGTATCTATTTTTTTATCGTAATAGCTTTCGTCAAAGGCCATGCTCGAAAGAATTCCTTTTATGTCACTGCGGAATCTGTAGCCACCCAGCCGTTCGAATTCCTCACGCATATTCTCGTACTTGTCCAGCACTTCCTTCTGGTCTGCGCCGGATAGGTCAGCAGCCATGTTTGAAAGCATCGGCATTTTTTCTTCCATTTCTATGAGGGGTCGGAATATTTCTTCCATTTCCTCCAGCACCGTGCGCTCCGACGAGAATTCGTCCCGCTGCTTCAGATATCCTACAGTCGTATTTTGAGATACGAAAACATCACCGGAAGAAGCATCCTTCTCCCCGGCCAATATATCCAGCAGAGTCGTCTTGCCTGCACCGTTTACCCCTACAAGGCCAATACGCTCTCCCTCATTTACACTAAAGGTGATTCCATCCAGAATCACATCTGTGCCGTATTCCTTTGTTACATCTTTCGCACTAAGTATTATCATGTTCAGTTAGTTAAAATGCCATTTGTGCATAGGCGTCCAGATCCAGACCGGCCTCCTCGCCCGCCATGTATTTGTAGTAACCTGCGGCGCCTATCATGGCTGCGTTGTCCGTGCAGAGAATAGGAGAAGGAATCATAAGGCCAATCCCCTTTTCATCACAGGCCTCCTTCAGTTTTTCTCTGAGCCTGCTGTTTGCGGCAACGCCTCCTGCCACTACCAGTTTATCTTCGTTATTATCTATAGCTGCCTGAACGGATTTTTCCACTATTACGTCCAGCACCGCTTCCTGAAATGATGCGGCAACGTCAGCAGTGTTAACCTGGCGTCCGGCCTGCTTCTCACTGTTCACGTAGTTCATAACTCCCGTCTTGATTCCGCTGAAGGAAAAGTCCAGACTGCCATCATCAAGAAATACCCTCTTAAATGGAATTGCGTCCGGCCTGCCTTCCTTTGCCAGCTTATCTATTAAGGGGCCGCCGGGATATCCCAGACCGATTACCCTTGCCACCTTATCGAAGGCTTCGCCAACAGCATCGTCTCTGGTCTGACCCAGACTGACGCAGCTGTTGTAATCGTCAACTCTGACGATACTGGTGTGACCTCCGCTGACTACAAGAGCCATGAAAGGCGGCTTAAGATCCGGATGCTCAATGTAGTTGGCACTAATGTGTCCCTGAATGTGATGAACTCCTACCAAAGGCTTGCCTGTAGCCAGGCTGTAGGCCTTTGCCGTGGCGACTCCAATGAGAAGAGCCCCTACAAGTCCCGGCCCCATAGTGACGCTGAAAAAGTCCACATCATCCATAGTTACTCCAGCATCTGACAGGGCGTGGTCCGTGACACGGTTAATATTCTCCAGGTGATGCCTTGATGCAATTTCCGGCACTACGCCACCGAAGGCTTTGTGCACGTCAATCTGGGATGCAATAATATTGGATAGCACCCTTCTGCCTCCTGCCACCAGAGCCACCGATGTCTCGTCACAGCTTGATTCAATTGCCAGTGTTAATAATTCCTTGTCTTTCATAATTATGCTTATTATATTTGCTCACTATATGTAATCGTTTTCCCTGCGCCACATTATCAGCGCATCTTCGTTATTGTCTTCATAATATCTGGGTCTGATTCCTTCAGACTTAAAGCCGAATTTTTCGTAAAGGCAGATGGCCGGTCCGTTGCTCTTTCTCACTTCCAGAGTGTAGTGCCTTATGCCCTCCCTGGAGGTGGCCTCAAATATAGTTTCCAGCAAAGCCTCGCCTATGTGCATGCCTCTGTGGGAAGGATGGACTGCCACGTTTGTGATGTGCCCTTCGTCTTCCACTCTCCAAAGGCCTGCATATCCTACTACGAAGCCCCCGCGCTCTGCAACCACGTAAAAGGCGATTTTATTCTTAGTCAGCTCTCTGTGGAATGCCTCCTCGCTCCAGGGAAGAGAGAAGCTTGCTTCGTCTATCATGGCCATTTCCGATGCATCGAGAATGTCTGCCTTTCTGATAATCAGATCCATATCCATCATCCCTTGCCTGCAATTCCCTTTCCTAATGTACCTTCCTTAAGGCGCTGCTCCGCCTCGGTCATTCTCATGTACTCAGGTTCCAGTTCGTTATATGAAAGATTCAGCCTGTCACCGAAGGCCTCAGGATTCATAAGCATGTCCGCCGCCATTTCCGCAACGCCGGCTGCATCCTGATACTTTCTTTTCAGAGTGAAGCTTCTGCCTTCACAGAGTTCCTTTATCTGCTCTTCGTAAGCGTCCACTCCGTCGCCTACAATGAGGAGATGTTCTTCTTCGCCGGCCTCGGCTATAACCATTCCCAGAAACTCGTCCAGCATGTATGGACCGCCGGGAACTATTTCGCAAAAGTCCCTGTAGGCTCCCGCGTAAACCTGATTTCTCCGTGCGTTCAGCATGGGGCAGACTATGCCCTCTTTGTTACCTTCATACTCGCTGCACCCGAAGGCAAAGAGTGTCGGCACTGAAATAAGGGGCACCCCGCCGGCCTGATTCAGAGCCCTGCCGGTGGATACACCTATTCTTATTCCCGTAAATGAGCCGGGACCCACGGAAACGGCAATGCCGTCCATATCCTTTAAGGAATATTCCCCTAATGCCAAAAGCTCTCCGATCATCGGAGAGAGACTTTTAAGGTGATTCAGTTTTTCATCTGTTGCCCGCTCCTCAATGTTGTCACCATCGAGAATAGCCGCACTGCAGTAAGGACCTGTGGTCTCAATTGCTAAAAGTCGCATGTATATATCCTTTCATCCGGATCGTCGCCAAAGCCGATTTTTATGGTCTTTGTGTTTTCCGGAAGTAGTTTTTCTATTCTGTCAGCCCACTCCACAACGCATATTCCATCGCCGTAGAAATACTCTTCATAGCCAAGCTCCAGCATGTCGTCTATTCCCGCCAGCCTGTACACGTCAAAGTGATAGAGGGGCAGACGGCCGCTTTTATATTCGCAGATAATTGTAAATGTTGGGCTGGTAATAGGCTCCATTATGCCCAGCTCTCTTGCCATGTATTTCGTAAGGGTTGTCTTTCCCGTCCCAAGGTCTCCGACGAGGGCGAGAACATCTCCGGCCTTCAGGCTCCGGGCCAGTTCCTCCCCGAATTTTCTGGTATCCGCTTCGCTTTTTATCTTAACTTTTCTCATTCTTCTGCTCCCGTTTCCTTGGTCAGGCGATAAATTGCCAAAGCGTAAATCTCTGTCATCTTCTTCAGTTCATCAAGCTTAATGTATTCGTTCTGCTGATGTTCGACGGATTCACCTTCCGGGAATTTTGCACCAAAGGCCACGAAGTTGTCCTCGAAGGCTCTGGCGTATGTGCCGCCGCCGATTACAATAGGCTCTGCCTCTTCATCACCGGTGCACTCACGGTAGCATCCCATGAGAGTCTTCACATAGTCCGATTCGGCGTCCACGTAAAGAGGCAGCTTGCTTGTCCTCTTTACGATTCCCAGATTATATTTGCTGCACACTTCGTCGATGCCGTTATAGATGTCATCTTCTTTTATTGAAATTGGGTAACGGATGTTTATGGCAATGCGCCCGGACTTTGTGTCCATATCGATTTTGCCCACATTGAGAATTGTGGCACCTGATACTTCGTCCTCGAATCTGCAGCCGAAGGAGCTGCCGTCAAGTTCAAATCCGATATGCTTATTGTAGAAATCTATAAAGTCGGTTACATCGTCGCTGGTGAATTCGAGCATGCCCAGGAATTCCATCATAATGCTAATGGCGTTTACTCCCATTTCAGGATGGGCGCCATGAGCAGACTTGCCGCTGACTGTAAGCTCAAGGCTCTTTCCTATGGCCTTCACTCCCACGGGAACGCCTTTAAGCTCTTCAAAGTATCTGGCCTTTTCGCGGATTGCATCGTATTCCCCCTTCTTCTGGGAGCTTACGATAACTCTGGCAGATGCGGCTACCATGTTGTCAGCCTCTCCGCCTCTGAAGCTTCTGAATTCCAGACCTGTTGCGTTGGTCTGAGCAAACTTCTTCGCAACGTCGAAAACAAGAATGCCCTTCTCTCCGTTTATTACAGGGAAATCGGCATCCGGGGTGAATCCGAATGTAGGCATTTCCTCGTTCTCAAGATAATATGTCATGCCGTCCCAGTCTGTCTCTTCATCGAGACCGAGAATAAGTCTTACACGCTTGGACGGCGTGAATCCTAAATCGGCTAAGGCTTTCATTGCAAAGAGGGATGCAATTGCCGGGCCTTTGTCATCGTTTGTGCCACGGCCGTAAATTTTCCCGTCTGCAATTTCGCCGCCGAAGGGATCGTAGTCCCAGCCGGTGCCCTCCGGTACGCAGTCCAGGTGGACAGCGATTCCCATAATATCTTCACCTTCGCCGTACTCAATATGACCGCCGTAGTTATCTATGTCCACCGGGTAAAAGCCGAATTCTTCACCTTTGTCCAACATGTAATGAAAGGCTTCATTTACGCCTTCGCCAAAGGGTGGATCCTTGTAAACACCGTCTTCCGGGTTTTCGGCCACGCTTTTAATTGCGATGAGCTCCTTCAGAGAAGTCAGCTCATTCTCCCAGTTTTCTTCTATTTTCTTTCTGATTTCTTCTATTGTAATATTCATATTTATCCTTAATTACTGTCCCTTGCCGCCAAGTATTTTATCAAGTTCTCCCTTTGCCTCTTCTGCCAGGCCACCGTGACCCGATGCCTGAAGGGCCTTGTTGCTCTTGTAATCTCCTACCAGAGGAACCAGTCTGAACTTGGGCTTGCCGCTACTGAAGTAGTATTTGTCGCTCCAGTAGGGAATCTGTGTCTGCTTTATTTCCGTTACCTTCTTTGCAGAAGTGTCATACTCAAAATCGAACTGAACCATTACGCCCTCTTCAACATGGATGTCGCCTCCCAGAAGCTCGCGCCTCTGATTGGAAACCATATTGCCCATGGCGAAGTAACAGGGCACACTCCGCTTTCCGTCTTTGGACTTAAGCTCCGCGTATTCCTGCACCACGTGAGGATGTGAGCCGACTATTACGTCGCATTTCGTCCCGTCTACAAACATCTGGGCCAGCTTTTGCTGATCCTCGTTGGAATGGGTCTGGTACTCATCACCCCAGTGCATGTGAATAATTACGATTCCGGCTCCGGCCTTTCTGGCCTCTTCCTCGATTCTGGCAGCATCCTTTACCGCACCCTTCTTATCCTTCATGTTGAAGGTATTGCAACGAGCTGCTACATCTTCACTTAAAGGACTGCCGTTAAGGGCAGGTTGCTCCACGCTGCCGTCGCTGTAGCAGTAGCTTATAATTGCAACCTTTACTCCATCTTTCTCCACCATGGCGTAGTCAGGGTCTTCCTGTTTTTCCTGAGCTCCTGAAACAATTAATCCTGCATCCTTTGTAGCCTTTATGGAACTATTAAAACCTGAATCACCGCCGTCAACAGCGTGATTACTTGCAATATTCAGCACATCGAAGCCGACGGTTTTAAGATCCTTAGCCAGTTTCTTCGGGGAGCGGAACAAAGGATATCCGCTGAAATCCGAATCCACGAAGCTGCCTTCAAAAGTGCAGAAGGCCACATCCGCCTCTTCAATGTAGTTCTGAATGTATTTAAATGTAGGCGTGAAGTCATACCCATTATCCTGCCTTGCCGCATCCAGCACAGGCACATGGGTCATAGCATCTCCGGCAGCCGTAACCTTAACATTTACGATTTTTGTTTCGCTTTCCGCAGGCTCCGCCGTCGAAGCCTGCTTACTGCTATCACCGGAGCTTCCTCCAAGCATTCCACCGACAATTTTAAATATCAATAAAGCCGCCAGTATCACTAACACTCCCATGATAACGAAGAACCGCGGCTTTAATTTTATTCTTTTTCCGTTTCTGTTGGAACGCATTTGCATAGTGTAATTAGTCTACTGCTACGACACCTGCTACTTCCGGATAGCTCTCCTGAAGAACCTGAGCAACCATACCATTGATTGTTGCCTGTCTGTGGGGGCAACCAACGCAGTGTCCCAGAAGTCTTACCTTTACGATATTGTCATCCGTGTACTCAACGAACTCTATATCGCCGCCATCTCTCTGAAGGAATGGTCTGATCTTCTCGATACCATCTCTGATTTTTTCTTCCATTGTTTCTATTCTCCTTGTCTTTATTTTTTTCGCCCTTGCGAGCTTGCTGTCCTTTTGATACACATTATCACCTAATTTCAAACATTTTCGTGAAGTATTATACTTTATTTTCCCACATTCGTAAACACTTAATTGCGTTTCACGGGGACAGGCTTTTTGTTTCGCACTCCGACCCGCGGAGTGCGAAACAAAAAGCCTGTCCCCGTGAAACGCAAAAATATGTTTTAATTCGCCGGGATTGTGGTATACTTGAAACATAAGAAAGTGTATAAACTTTATCAAGTTTGTCAAGATTATTAGTTTAAAAAAGAATTATATTGGAGGTAAACAATTATGAAATGGACATGTTCAGTATGCGGATACACTCATGAAGGCGACACACCACCGGAAAAGTGCCCACAGTGCGGAGTACCGGCAGAGAAATTCAACAAGGTTGAAGAAGGCGAAATGGAATGGGCTGCAGAGCACGTTGTAGGAATCGCTCAGGGCGTTGACGAAGAAATCGTACAGGGCCTCAGAGACAACTTCAACGGCGAATGCTCAGAAGTAGGTATGTACCTGGCAATGGGAAGAGTTGCCGCAAGAGAAGGTTATCCTGAGATTGCTGAATACTGGATGAGAGCTGCATGGGAAGAAGCTGAGCACGCTGCTAAATTCGCAGAAATGCTGGGCGAAGTACTCACAGATTCCACAAAGAAGAACCTGGAAATGCGTGTTGACGCTGAATGCGGCGCAACAGCAGGAAAGACAGCCCTGGCTAAGAAGGCTAAGGAACTGGGTCTGGACGCTATTCACGATACAGTTCACGAAATGGCAAGAGACGAAGCTCGTCACGGTAAAGCATTCAAGGGACTCCTTGACAGATACTTTGGATAAAAACCAGATGACAGGGGAACTCATTTCATTTATCCCCTGTCATCTTTTTTTGTTGAAAACCTATCCACGTATATCACTTATATTATCCGCGCAAATATTTTATTGCTGATGTGGCTGCAATGGCGCCGTCGGATACGGCCTTCGATACCTGGAGCAGTCCTCCGGTGCAGTCGCCGGCGGCGTATATTCCGGGCACGTTTGTAGCCATTTCTTCATTTACTGCAATTTTGTCGCCGTTCAGTAGTATGCCTATCTTTCTGGCCAGGTCTCCCGGGCCGGCTGTGCCGTAGGCGATGAAGAGTCCATCGATTTCCTGCGCACTTCCGTCTTTGAATTCAACCTTTTCAATCTTTGCGTCCCCTGAGAATTTCTCAATTGCATCGATATCATCCAGGCGGATTACCGTCTCGGCAAGGGGCTCCAGTTCGTGGGCTTCGCTGTCGGCATATTCCCCTGCTCCCAGCACGGCAACGGTTTTTCCCCGATAGAAGAATCCGTCGCACACTGCACAGTAGCTGACGCCGCGACCTTCAAATTCCTTTATGCCTTCTATGGCAGGAGCCTTTCTTTGGGAACCCATAGCAATTATAATTGCGTCTGTCTCATGTCTTTCCGCATCGGTTTTAACCACCAGCTTTTCTTCAAAGGCCAGACCCACAACCTCTTCTTCAAGAACCTTTACGCCCAGGCCTTTAGCCTGCTCTATTCCACGAGCCTTAAGCTCTGCGCCGGAAATCCCACCGGGGAATCCGTAATAATTCTCAATGCTTTCAGCCTTATCCAGGGCGCTTTCCCCGTGAACAACGAGAGTCGTGTCAATGCCCGCACGAACTGCGTACAGTGAAGCTGACACACCGGCCGGGCCGGCGCCGATTATAGTTATTTTCTTTACGTCACTCATTTTCTTACCTTCCAGCCTTTACATCGTCAAAAAGTTCTTTGAACTTAGGCAGGGCTGCTTCAATTGTCTCGTAGGCAACGCAGTAGGATACACGTACGTAGCCCGGTCCCTTGAAGGCGCTTCCCGGAACTACGAGTATCCCGTAGTCCTCCGCCTTCTTGGCGAACTCGGCGTCATCATCCATTGGAGCCTTCAGCCACAGATAGAATGCACCGTTAGGCGTTGTACATTCATAGCCAATATCCGTAAGCCCCTTGAATAAAGCATCTCTGTTCCTCTCATAATATGCTATGTCGCATTCATCGTTTATGCAGGCTGCCGCAACCTTCTGCATAATTGCAGGAGCGTTTACGAATGTGGATCTGATTGCTGTGGAAAGGCCTGCGGCCATTTCTTTAAATCCTGTAACGCTGTCCGGAAGAGTTACGTATCCTATTCTCTCACCGGGAAGTGACAAGCTCTTGCTGAATGAATAGCAGATAATCGTGTTGTCGTAGAACTTGGGAATGAAGGGCACGTAAGCATCACCGTATATAAGGTCGCGGTAAGGCTCATCGGAAACCAGTGTAATATCGATTCCAAGATCGTTGTTTTTATCAACGAGAACCTTTTCCAGGTCACGTAAATTTTCTTCAGTATATACTACGCCTGTAGGATTGTTGGGCGTATTAATGAGGACAACCTTAGTCTTTCTCGTAATAGCCTTCTTTATTTCCCGGGGATCCAGTTCAAATGTGCCGGGCTTGGTGGGAACGTCAACGAGTACGCCGCCGTAGTTGTTTACATATGCCTCATATTCCGGGAAATATGGAGCGGGAACTATGACTTCGTCCCCTTCGTCGAGAAGTGTCAGAAGAATTGCGTTAAGTCCGCCACCCGCTCCGGCTACCATGAATATGTTTTTCTCAGTAAGGTCTACGCCGTACTTTTCACGGTCATGCTCCGCAATAGCCTTTCTTACATCTTTGAAACCTTCCGGTCCCGTATAGCTGTGAAGGGCTACCTCAGGAGTGTTGGTAACTAAATCTATTATTGTGTCCTTTACCGATGCCGGCGCCGGTACGTTAGGATTACCTATTGCAAAGTTATACACATTCTCAGGGCCAAACTGCTTTGCCAATCTTTCCCCCGCAGTAAAGAGCTCGGCCATAGCCTTGCCGCCTTCAAGTGTTCTCTGCATTCTTTCAGAAATCATAGTGGACCTTCCTTTCTAAAACTATTCTTTATTTTGAACACGAGCAATTGCATCTTGCTTGATTATATCATAATTAACACCCAAAAGTTCATTTATTACCAGAATGCAAAAAATCTATTACCAATGTTAAATAAATCGGTTAATTTGGTAATAGACGCAGTTTGTAAATACTCAGCAATCAAATGGATCCGAAAGCATAACCCTCATGTCCTCAACTTTTGATATTGTGTTGACTCTGCGCCTCATAACATTGGCGTGAGGCTGGCCCTTCATGTACCAGCACACATGCTTTCGCATTTCAAAGACGGCTCTCCGCTCCCCTTTTTCCTCAAGGAGCATTTCAAAATGCTTTCTCATAACAGAGAAAATTTCTTGAAGTCCCGGTCTCCCGGGAATGGGAAGACCTTCCCGGACAGCCGCACACTCGGCGTATATCCAGGGATTCCCCAGAGCTCCTCTGGCTATCATAACCCCGTCGCACCCCGTGTACTCCATCATATTCAAGGCGTCATGGGCAGTGAATATGTCACCGTTTCCGATTACGGGAATGGACAGAGCTTCCTTAACTTTCCTGATCATATCCCAGTCCGCCTTACCGGAATAGAATTGCTCTCTGGTCCTGCCGTGAACCGTAACTGCATCGGCTCCGGCATCTTCACAGCGCTTTGCCACTTCCAGCACGTTCTTATGATCCTCGTCAAAACCGATTCTCATTTTCACGGTTACCGGCTTAGTCTTAGTTTCATCACCATCCGCACCGCGGGCAGTGCCCCTGACAACAGCGGCAACAATCTCACCGGCCAGCTCAGGCTCCTTCATCAGCGCCGAGCCTTCACCGTTTTTTACTATTTTCGGCACAGGGCAGCCCATGTTAATGTCTATCATAACATTGTCCCGGCCTGCCAGCTGCTCCGCCGTCCACTCCATTACATCCGGCTCACGTCCGAATATCTGATATGCCACCGGACCTTCCTCCGGCCTTATTTTAAGCAGCTCTTCCGTATTTTTATTTCCATACATCATCCCTTTTCCGCTGACCATTTCCGAACAAGTAAGAGCAGCACCCATGGAAGCCGCTATGCTTCTCGTGGGTGCGTCCGTTACTCCCGCAAGGGGTGCCGCTATAAAAGGATTTTTTAGTTCAAGGTTTCCAATTCGCATGGATCTACTTCCCTCTGCTTGCCGTTCCCTTTTTTGTTCTTTTCGTATATGAGCTTCAGCCCTTCAAGGGTGAGCATTTTATCTACCACGTCTATGCAGTCCACGCCGCTTTCCATCATTGTGGACATACCGCCGGTGGCTATAACCTTCGGCTCCACGCTGCACTGGCTGATTTCCATGAGTTCCTTTTTCATTTTGTCAACGATGTACTGCACCGTTCCCATGTGACCGTAAATAAGTCCGGACTGCATGCTCTGAATTGTATTCTTACAGATAACCTTCCCCGGCTCCTCCAGCTCAACCTTCGGAAGCTGGGCAGTCATTTCAAAGAGTGCCTCCGATGAAATCTTAAGACCCGGAGCAATGGTTCCTCCCAGGTACTCCGCCTTCTCCGTAATGGCGCAGAATGTTGTGGCCGTACCGAAGTCTATGACTATGAGTGGACCGCCGTATTTTGCACATGCTGCAACGGCGTTGACTATTCTGTCTGCACCAACCTGTTTGGGGTTGTCGTACTTTATGAGAAGACCGGTCTTAATTCCCGGCTCAATTACTATGGCCCTTCTGGAAAGGTACTTCATGGACATATGCTGAAGAGTAAACAGTATCGAAGGAACTACAGTCGATATTATTACATCCTCCACATCGTCAAAGGACAGTCCGCTGTAGTCGAACAGCTGCTTTATTACCATTCCGTATTCGTCGGCACTTTTGCTATTGTCCGTTTCAAGTCTCCAGTTTTGTATCAGCTCATCATCTTTGAAAACACCCAGTACAATATTGGTGTTTCCTACGTCAAAGGCCAGCAGCATTTCTTATTCCTCCTCGCCGTCTTTCTTTTCCTCTTCAGAACCTTCTTCCGGTTCTTCATCGGGTTCTACCTCAATATAATCGTCGGCCTTCATATAGTCTGTGTCGTATATGGAAAGGTCGTCTTCTTCAGGTTTTTCTTCCGGAGCCGGTGCCGGTGGCACGCTGCCCCTTCCGTCCATTCTCTGCGGACGCTGGCCCTCGGGAGTTCTTGGAATAGGCTCGTATTCCCCATCCTGGACATCTCCTGCCAGTCTTCCGATAATATCATCCTGAAGCTCTTCCTCGGCATGAAGCTTTTCCATTTCTTCAGCTTCTTCTCTGTTCTTCTGGGCGATATCCTCTTCCCTGGCAGCAACATCTGCAGCCAACTCCTTGGCTGTAACCTCGCCGTCAAAGAGACGTACGAACTGCTCGCCGTCCAGAGTCTCCACTTCCAGAAGAGCCTCTGCCACGGTTTTCAGCTGCTGCATATGCTCAGTGAGAATTCTTTCGCACTCAGCGTAAGCTTCTTCAATAATGGATCTGATTTCTTCGTCTATTTCGTTTGCAACTTCATCGGAGTAATTCTTCTTAGTTGAGAAATCCTTGCCCAGGAATACTTCCTCGTCGGAGCTGTAGTTAACCGGTCCCAGCTTCTTGCTGAAGCCGTACTTTGTAACCATGTCACGGGCGATTTCCGTAGCTCTCTGGATGTCGTTGCTGGCTCCCGTACTAATGTCGTCACGGGTAAGCTGCTCTGCGACCCTTCCGCCGAGAAGGTGTACGATCTGCTCGCGCATTGATCCCTTTGTGGCGTAAGCTCTGTCTTCCTTAGGCAGAATCATTGTAAATCCACCGGCTCTTCCGCGAGGAATAATTGTAATCTGGTGAACCGGATCTGTGCCCGGCAGGCAGTGAGCCACAACGGCGTGACCTGCTTCGTGGAATGCGGTGAGCTCCCGCTCTTCCCGGCTGATGACCCTGCTCTTCTTTTCCGGGCCGGCCATAACCTTTGTAATGGCCTCTTCAACTTCGTCCATTCTGATGTGCTTGCCGTTTCTTCTGGCTGTGAGAAGTGCGGCTTCGTTAAGCATATTCTCAATATCCGCCGGTGTGAATCCGGGAGTCCTTCTTGCGAGAACCTTAGGATTAACATCCTCGGCGAGTGGTTTGTTCTTGGAATGAATCTTGAATATTTCTTCTCTGGCCTTAACATCGGGTACGCCGATAACGATCTGGCGGTCAAATCTGCCCGGTCTTAGGAGGGCCGGATCCAGTACGTCAGGTCTGTTTGTGGCCGCGAGAATTATTATTCCCGAATTTTCCGCAAAGCCGTCCATCTCAACCAGGAGCTGGTTGAGTGTCTGCTCTCTTTCATCGTGTCCGCCGCCCAGGCCTGCGCCTCTCTTACGGCCCACAGCGTCGATTTCGTCTATGAATACAATACAAGGTGCATTTTTCTTTGCCTGTTCAAACAGGTCTCTTACCCTGCTGGCACCAACACCGACGAACATTTCAACAAA
>DFGY01000007.1 GCA_002372505.1 Firmicutes bacterium UBA3738 | reverse complement strand
CCGCATTATCAGCCGTACGCTGCCACATTGGGATGTTACCCTCCTTTTGAACGCCTGCCCGGCAGGCTGTCTGAAAGAGAAAGAATATAGGAATCCTGTCGTTGTCAGCGGATTGTCCGTGGAGCATTGGGATGTAGATGAAGGAGAATTGGTGCAGAAAGTTATTGCGGCCATCCGTTGTAAATTACCGGCAATGTAACAGGCAGAGTATGTTTGCATATAGTGCAAAAATATACAAAAAAATAGTATAAAGAAAATATCAAATCCCTGAACTTTACTCATGAAGTAAAGTTCAGGGATTTGTTTTGTCAAGCGATATAATCCCTGTTGATAAAAAGTCAATACAAAAATTGCATGGATGGGTACGGGGCATTGCTTATTTATAAAGATTGAAAAAATATAAATTCTAAGTATTGACGCTATAGGGAGAAAAACGTATAATATACGTGTAACCAATTCGCATATACGTTATGTTTCTTATATATGAATAATGACATGTATGCAGAGATGAGATGCAGACGAAAGTTTTTATTTAAAAATGGGATACTAGTGTTACTAAAGAAGAATCCCAGGGACAGACGTTGTAGATAACACGATGCAACACAAAACAATCCGGCGTTTTTAGTAATGATAGGAAAGCGGGGTGAATCCGGATCTGGTTTCGATGTTCTTTATTTATGTATTATAAGTATAAGGTTGTGAAATAGAGAACGCAGGATGTAGCATTTGTGATGCAGGTGACTATCGAACCCGTATGAAACGGGCTCACCATAGAAGGTATGAATCTTAGTGGAGGTGGCTGTTTTGTCTAACGAATTAGCTATTGAAAAATCGTGTATGAGAAAGTGCTCAAGCCGGCTCTTGCCGTACTTGCTCTTTATGTTCCTGCTTTGCTATATTGACCGTACAAACTTAGGCTTTGCTGGTATCCAGATGTCTCCGGAATTAGGTCTGACGGCTTCTACGTTTGGTTTTGGTGCTGGCCTGTTCTTTATTGGTTATTTTATTTTCGAAGTTCCGTCCAACCTGTGCCTGGCCAAGTTCGGCGCCCGCCGCTGGATTGCCCGTATCATGGTTACCTGGGGTGCCGTAGCGGCTCTTATGTGCATGATTAACGGTACGACGAGCTTCCTCGTCATGCGTTTCTTACTCGGTGCATCTGAAGCTGGCTTCTATCCTGGCGTTACGTATTTCATCGGGGAATGGTTCCCTAACAAATATCGTGCAGCAGCGCTCTCCCGTTTCAATCTGGCTCAGCCTGTTGCTCTCGTCGTCGGTTCTCTCGTTTCCGGGTTCCTTATCAGTTCTCTCGATGGCGTCATGGGCTGGTCCGGCTGGCGCTGGTTGTTCCTCGTCGAAGGGATTCCGACTATATTCTTCGGCTTTGTAACTCTCTACTATCTGACAGATAAACCGGCTGATGCCACATGGCTTACGGAAGAAGAACGCAATTGGCTCACAAACCGTATGGCTGAAGAAGCTGCGGCCATTAAAGGTGCTAACGCCGACTACTCTATTATGAAAGCTCTTACGCACCCGGCTGTTCTGGTCCTCGGGATTGCTTACTTCCTTGCTATCTGTGAAGGTGTATACGGCATTAACATGTGGATTCCTCAGATGCTTAAATCCTGGTCCAATATGTCTTCCATGGAAATTGGCTTTATCGGTGCACTTCCGTTCGTATGTGCATTCATTTCCGTTATTATCTTTGGTCATAGTTCCCAGGTTCGTCAGGAACGTAAATGGCATCTGACTGTAGCTCTCGGCATGGCTACTGTTGCTCTGTGCGCAAGTATGTTTGTTACAGGAACTATTCCTACCATGATTTGTGTCTGCGTAGGTGCTGCTGGTATGTTCGCAGCTATTCCGCTGTTCTGGACGATTCCGGCCCAGTTCCTTACTGGTACGGCTGCTGCAACGGGTATCGCCGTTATCAACTCTATCGGCAACCTCGGCGGTTTCTTCGGACCGACGGCTGTTGGTATGGTTAAAGATGCGACAGGCGATTTCCATTATGGCCTGCTGCTCCTCGGTGTCTGCGTATTCATAGGCCTTGTCCTGTGCCATATCATGAACAATATCTATGGCAAGAAAGTTGACTACAGCAAGATTGAAAAATAATAGTTTCATAAAATAGTTACTTTTTAGAAAATAATGAAGAGACTGCTAAAATGAGATTAAAAAACTCAGCAGTCTCTTTTTTTTGCAAAGAAGAAAACTATACATTTTTATATATTTATACTATATAGTGCATAACGAAAAACAAAGCCTTTGCTTGAAAATACAAATCATCTGCATTATAGCAACTCGTATTAGCGGTAAATACAGAGAAGTGTGGCATCACTTAATTATGATACGAAAAAATCATAGAAAACACAATTGCATTGCTTATTTATAAAGATTGATAAAATATAAATTTTGACTCTTGACGATGTGTTGTTAAATCCGTATAATATCCCTGTACTTGATTCGCATATACGACATATTGCTTATATATGAATTATTCCTTACATGATAAAAGCAATAAGTGATGTGCTGATCCATGTGAAATTTTTCATAAAGTCAACAATAAGGGATACTAGTGTTATCAGCTTTATGATGTCGTGAAAATGGTTATACGTAATATTTGTAGATAACACGATGCAGTCAGATTGGTACCTTTAAAAGGGGTGAA
>DFGY01000006.1 GCA_002372505.1 Firmicutes bacterium UBA3738 | reverse complement strand
AGCGCGCGTTCGTAAAGAGAGGGCTACCATTTTCCTAAAATACATGGTATACTTGAATAAATATATTGGGTTTAATATTCGACTTTGTAAATGGGTGTAGGCATTTATGTTTATACGGTGCAAAGTTGTTTTTTGTATATCAAAAAAAAGGATATAAAACAGGTGAAACAATGAAAAAGGGATATAGGTGTCTTTTAATTATCGTTGCTATTGCCGCATCAATTGTTCTATTGAACGAAGCTTCGGTTCACGCTTCTGCAGACGAGAAGATAATTGTTCCTGATAGGGAAATCTTCGTTAATGAGTTTAATAAAATGACTTTTAAATATTCTTCTGACAAGCCTGTCAAAATGGTTGTTGAGTATAGTGAAAGCAACGGATTGGTATCCGATATGTTTTATCTTGAAGCCGGGAATAAAAAGACGGCCTCATTTTTGATAAAATCATATGCTGGTGGGGAGAAGACCGAAGCAATAGAGAAGGTAAGAATTCAGCCGCTAAAGGCCAGTGAGTTTAATTTTTCAATGCATTCTATCGACACTGAGAATATTGGAATATACGAAAGTGAGGTGTATTTAGATAACACACGCTTTAAACTTGGAGTGGATCTTTCAAAAGGCGGCGGAATAAAACATATAGAAGATAAAACCTGCAGCATTCCAGGGTTGACAAACTTAATTAACAATCACGATACAGGCAGGCTGGTACAACAGTCATATTATGGCACGGGTGCCTGTAGCGAGTACACTCCGGGACAATATAATAATACCATTTGGCGATATAATCCGGTACAAGGCGGCGACATGAATGGGTATACGGGGCGGCTTTTAGATATTCGCATAACCGATAATTCCATATACATAAAGATGCAGCCAATGGATTGGTCCCTTAATGGGAGCATTACACCTTCATATATGGAAAACACTTATACTCTTTTTGATGACAAAATAATTGTCGATAATTCATTCACGGATTTCTCCGGTTATAATAATCCGGTTGTAGACCAGGAGCTGCCTGCATTCTACGTCGTGAGTTACTTGGGGAAATTCATATATTATAATGGGGAGCAACCTTGGCAGGATGATACAATTACATCGAAAGACGAGCTGGGATTTTGGGGCAATGCCGCTAACACAGACTGCCGCATTGTTTTGAATGAATCAAATTCAGAAAGTTGGTGTGCATGGGTATCGCCGGATAACAATTTCGGAATCGGGTTGTACAGTCCGGATGTCAAGACTCTTTTTGCCGGAAGGTATATGTATAACAGCTCAGAGCGATCGAATTCCTGGCTATATGAGTTATTTCCGGCGTTGCTGGATGCGGCCAGAAAGAATCCTGAAGATGATGCGACGAACTATGTTGCGCCGATTAAACAGTTGGCATTAAAGGACTGCGAGCCGATGAAATATAGTTATGCTATAACGACCGGCAGCCCTCAGGAAATTAGAAATGTATTCAAAGAAAATAAAGATTTTCTGAGTAATCACATAACATTTGACACAAAAGGCGGAACGTCGGTGCCGGCACAAACAGTAATCAGAGGAATGCCTATTGAGGAGCCGGATTCGCCAAACAAACAGTGTAGCCGGTTTACAGGGTGGTATGAAGACTCACAGTGTACACAGGAGTATGATTTCAGCAGACAAGTCACGAGTGATATAAAATTATATGCCGGTTGGGAGCCGGCCCATGACTATAAACTGAAGCATTTTGAGTGGAAAACAGATGAAGCCGAGAGAGGCTACATTGCAAAGGGAATCTTTGAGTGTGAAGGATGTAGTGATGTGAAGACTGCTGATGCGGTGGTTAAAAAAAGCGTTATTCCCGCAACTGTTGAAGCAGAGGGGAAAATAGTTTATATAGCTGAAATATTAGCGGACCAGACGGACAATCCAACAGGCATATATCAGAAAGATACTAAAGAGACAATAATACCGAAGATTCCAAAATACACCGTTTCTTTTGACACTGACGGTGGTATTCCCGAAAGAATAGACGATATACTGCTTGCTGAAGATAGCGGGATAATGGCAGACGGCAGTTTTCCCGCAAGCCCGAAAAAAACGGGATATAGCTTTGTAGGTTGGATAGATGGTGATAATAATCCTTTGACAGAGAATACGAAGATGCCGGGTAAAAATATTAGACTAAAAGCAGTATGGGAGGCAAAGGATAACATCGTTATCTTTAGAGCAGGAGAAGGTGGTACGACCATTCAGGCGGCAGTAAGAGTCAAGACAGGAGCAGTGGTGGGTGTTATCCCTGTAGCTACTGCCAACAATGGATATAAACTGAAAGAATGGGAGTGCTCCGATGGGAGGAAATACAAGACAGAAGAAATATCATCCTATGTAGTTAGAGAGGACGTAACATTTTTCGCCCGATTCGAGAGAATCGCAGAGGAGGACAATACTGAAATCAACAATACCGATATTGACAACACAGAAAACAACAACTCAACATCAGAAAACAACATTGAGAACAATGACAACAAAACAGACAGCAGTGGTTTTAAAACGTCCGAAGATGATAACAAAGAGCCAATAAATGAAAAGATTATGGATAAAGCTGTTGCAAAACTAAAGAATGACGGTGACATTAAAGGATCCACCTTCGGCAAGTTGAGACTCAGAGGGGGGAGCCGGGGTAAAAAAGTAGTGCTTCTTAAGTGGACAAAAGTTTCAGGAGCAAAGACGTATGTCATTTATGGTAATATGTGCAATTCCAAAGGGAAGAAGTATTACTATAAGAAAATCAAAAGATTTAATGCCAAGACCTTTAAGTTCCCCCTTAAGAATATCCTAAAGGCCAAACTCAAGAGAGGTAAGTACTACAAGTTCATAATGACAGCTCTCGACAAGGATGGCAAGGTGATTGCTGTATCAAAGACTGTCCACGTAAACACAGCAGGCGGTAAGTACGGAAATGACAAGTCCGTTAAGAGAGTAAGCCCAAAGAATGGCAAAGTGACATTGAAAGTAAAGAAGAGCAGAAAGCTCAGAGTAAAAGAAGTGAAAAGCAAGAAGAAAGTGCAACACCACAGAGCTGTAGCCTGGGAGACATCAAACAGCAAGATAGCTGTTGTTAAGAAGGGCAAAGTGACAGCCAAGGGGAAGGGGACTTGCACCATCTACGCATATGCGCAGAATGGCGTATATACTACTTTTAAGGTAACTGTTAAATAGCAGATTGTTTTAGAGACAAAGCAAGAGTTAATTTTACTGCTGATACCAAATGTGTCTTTGCTTAAATGTTTACTAAATAACTAAATCTGAAATGGGAAATGCACTTAAAATAATATCTTGACAAGTAAATAATATTGACAAGTATAAGTATAAAGAATATACTCATAACCGACAAATGGGGAGTCCGCAAGGACTGAGAGGTGGCAACAGCCGCGACCCTTAATAGCTGATCCGGATAATGCCGGCGTAGCGAACATATTGATTTGCAAATGTGCTTGCCTTTGCCGGAATTCTGGCGGAGGCAATTTTATTTGCAGGCTAATCCAAGTCAGCTGAAGTTATATCAAATTAGAAGGATGCAAGGAGGTAAATAAAATGCAAGCAAGTTTTGCTCTTCAGTCACTGCCAAAGGTTGACAGCGAAGAAGAACTTATCAGAATCGTCGACGAGGTAATTGACTTTCTCAAGAGCAGTGGACTCAATGTTTACGTAGGTCCCTATGAGACTGTTGTAGAAGGGGATGACTATGACCAGCTGATGGATTTGGTCAAGGAAGCACAGCACGTAGCTATTCGCGCAGGTGCGCCTAAGGTTTCGGCATATATCAAAGTGGAATACGAGCCGGAAGGAGAGATACTTACCATTGACAAAAAAGTTACTAAACACCATCAGGACTAATTCTCCTGCCATAATCGCCATACTGCTCATACTGGCTGTCTGGCAAGGTGTCTGCTCGGCGGGCCTGGTGCCTAACTTTATGCTGCCGTCGCCTGTTGATGTGGTGAAGGCATTTGTTGGGGACTTTGGCCTTCTCATGGAGCATTCCGCTGTTACCATGCAGGAAGCCATTTACGGTCTGGCAATAGGCGTGGGCCTGGGACTTGTAATTGCCGTGCTCATGGATATGTTCGATATTCTTTACAGAGCTTCATATCCTATTCTGGTAATTACTCAGACCATTCCCACCATAGCCATTGCGCCTCTTTTGGTGCTCTGGTTCGGATACGAAATGGCACCGAAAATAATTCTCGTAGTGCTGGCTACATTCTTCCCCCTGTCAGTGGGACTGCTGGACGGATTCCGCTCCGTGGACAAGGATGAAGTGGACCTGCTTCGCTCAATGGGGGCAGGAAAGATTAAGCTATTCCGCTACGTTAAGTTCCCGTCGGCTCTGCCAAACTTTTTCTCGGGACTTAAAATAGCCGTGTCCTACGCAGTAGTGGCCGCGGTAATCAGCGAGTGGCTGGGAGGCTTTATGGGCCTGGGTGTTTATATGACTAAAGTAAAAAAGGCATACGCCTTTGACAAGATGTTTGCGGTGATAATCCTAATATCACTGGTGTCGCTGCTCCTCATATTCCTGGTGAACTTCCTGGAAAAGAAGTGCATGCCCTACAGACATCTTGATGAATATGAATCATAGTATTTAGGAAGGATGAAAAAATGAAAAGTAAAACAATTAAATTATTAGCATTAACTCTCGTGCTGGCATTCTCAATGCTGGCCTACGGATGCGGCGGCAGCAGTAGTGATGAATCCGCTGCAGGTTCATCGGCAGGATCATCGGCTGCAGGCGGAGATGCAAAGGAAATAACATTCTGCCTGGACTGGACTCCCAACACAAACCACACAGGACTGTACGTTGCCCTGGACAAGGGTTACTTCCAGGAAGCAGGCCTCAATGTAAAAGTCGTTCAGCCGCCTGAAGATGGATGCGCCAGTCTGGTTGGCTCCGGCAAAGCTCAGTTCGGCGTGGAATTCCAGGACACAACGGCTCCGGCTCTCATCGGAGATGCCAAGCTGCCCATAACAACAGTTGCAGCAGTGCTCCAGCACAACACTTCCGGCATCATTTCCCTGAAGGAAAAGGGAATAGACAGCCCGAAGAAAATGGAAGGACACACCTACGCAACATGGGATTCCCCCGTTGAACAGGCTACACTGAAGCAGGTTGTTGAAAACGACGGCGGCGACTTCTCAAAGGTTAAGATGGTTCCTTCAACTGTAACGGACGAAGTATCCGCATTCAAGAAGGATCAGGTAGACAGCATCTGGATATTCTACGGCTGGGCAGGGATCGCTTGTAAGCAGGCCGGTCTTGATACAAACTACTGGAACTTCAGAGACATTGACAAAGTATTCGACTACTACACACCGACAATCATTGCAAACAACGACTTCCTGAAGGATGATCCGGATACGGCAAAGGCCTTCCTGGCTGCACTTTCAAAGGGATACACCTTTGCGGCCGAGAACCCGGAAGAGTCTGCAGAGATTCTCATTGCTGCCAACGAAGAACTTAAGGACAGCAAGGACCTGGTTGTTGAAAGCCAGAAGTACCTGTCCAAGTACTACATCGATGACGCTGAAAAGTGGGGCGTAATCGATCCCGAAAGATGGAACGCATTCTACAAGTGGCTCAACGACAACAAGCTGGTTGAAGAAGAACTGCCGGAGAATGCAGGACTTTCAACTGAATTTATCTAATGAATTAATTTAAACTGAGGATTTAATAACCAATATGGATAGCACGAATAAAGAAAACTGCATATTGGAAATAAAGGATGTCAGCGTCTCCTTCCGGGACAATCCGGTGCTGGATAATATTAATATCCACCTGGCGGAAGGGGAGCTGGTATCCCTTCTGGGAAAGAGCGGCAGCGGCAAGACAACGCTGTTTAACGTCATTGCCGGCCTTCTTTCGCCGGACAAGGGGCAGGTCCTGTTAAAGGGTCGTAATGTTGTGGACGAGCCCGGAAACGTCAGCTACATGCTGCAAAAGGATCTGCTGCTCCCATTCAGAACCATACAGGACAATGTTGCCCTGCCTCTTTTAATGCGGGGCGTGCCTAAGAAGGAAGCCAGGGAAAAGGCTACGGAGCTCTTCGCCCAGTTCGGCCTTGAGGGCACGGAAAAGAAATATCCAAAGCAGCTATCGGGCGGCATGAGGCAGAGGGCCGCGCTTCTTAGAACCTACATGTTCTCCCACGAGGTTGCACTCTTAGATGAGCCATTCTCGGCTCTGGACACATTCACAAAATCCCAGATGCACACCTGGTATCTGGACGTAATGAAGAACATCAAGCTCACAACACTCTTCATTACCCACGACATAGACGAGGCAATTCTTCTCTCCAACCGCATCTACCTTCTCACCGGCCAGCCGGGAGTAATAGAAGCGGAAATATCAATAGATCGCGGAGATATACCACGGGAAGAATTCCTCCTATCCCAGGAATTCCTGTCATACAAAAAACAAATACTGGATATACTGTAGAAGGTGACAAAAACGTTTCACGGGGACAGGCTTTTTGTTTCGCACTCTGCCCGGCAGAGTGCGAAACAAAAAGCCTGTCCCCGTGAAACGCACTCTTGCCCTTCATGTGCATTTTTGCTATAATTGTGTTCGTTAAAATGAAAGGAAGGTATAAACCATGTTAACAGCAGGAGATTTCAGAAAAGGTATAACATTTCAGATAGACGGTGAACCGTATGTCGTTCTTGATTTTCAGCATGTAAAGCCGGGTAAAGGCGCGGCTTTTGTAAGGACGAAGTACAAGAACATCATTACAGGTGCTATCAGAGAAGAGGCGTTCAACCCTAACGATAAGTTTGATAACGCTCACATTGAGACTAAGAAGATGCAGTATCTGTACAATGATGGCGAGCTTTATTACTTCATGGACGGCGAGACATACGACCAGGTGCCTATCAGCTTCGACATGGTTGAGGAAGCCATTAAATATCTGAGAGAGAACGATGAAGCAACTATTAAGTTCTACCAGAACGAGCCATTCATCGTTGAAGCTCCCAACTTCGTAGACCTTAAGGTTATCGACTGTGAGCCGGGCGTCAAAGGCGACACGGCTACTAACGTTACCAAGGAAGCCACAGTTGAGACCGGCGCAGTTGTACACGTGCCTATATTCATCGAGGAAGGCGAAGTCATACAGATTGACACCAGATCGGGAGAATACCTTGGTAGGTCAAAATAATCTGCGAATAATAGCCGGGGACGCAGGAATGCCTTGCGTCCCTTGTTTTTGATATAGGAGAAAGTTTTAGGATATGAAAAAAGTTGTAATTGCCGGCATAATAGTTGTGTTCGCTCTGATAATCGGAGCATTTTCCTTCGTCATCATCGGAGGAAAGCCGGTGGAAAAGGGAAATGATGAGCAGGTGATATTTATTGTCGCAGAGGGTGACAGCGCCCCTGTTATAGCGGAAAAGTTAAAGGATGCAGACCTGATCAGAAACGAGCTGGCTTTCAGAATCAAGGCTAAGCTGTCGGGGAATGAATCCAAATTCCAGGCAGGTACCTATTCTCTTAACAAGGGGATGGCTGCAAACAGAATTATCTGGCTCTTTGCCAACGGCAAGACTGCAGGTAAGTCCTTTAGAATTACGGAAGGGCAGGCTCTGTACAAAATCGCCGCATCCCTGGAAGATCAGGAAATATGCACCAAGAAGGAATTCTACCACGAGGTGGAAAAGGGCGAGTTCGATTATCCCTTTATGAAGATGCTGCCTAAAGGCGCCGCCAGACTGGAAGGCTTCCTATGGCCGGATACATATTCCATCGGCCTCAATGACGGAGCTCACGAAGCCGTAGATCAAATGCTCAGCGGATTCGAACAAAACGTATATAACGTCTACAAGGACGAAATCGCAGAAAAGAAGCTGGACTTTTACAAGACCATCGTGAAAGCGTCCATTATCGAGAGGGAAGGTTCCTTTGAGGAGGACAAGAAAAAGGTCTCCAGCGTAATTGACAATCGTTTGAAAAAGGACATGTATCTGCAGATGGATTCAATTCTTTCCTACATTCATCAGGAGGACAAGGTCATTGCCACCTACGGCGACCTGAAGGTTGACTCCAAGTACAACCCTTACAAGAACAAAGGATTGCCGCCGGGGCCAATCTGCTCACCGGGAACAGATTCAATAAATGCGGCAATTAATCCGGATAAGACAAATTACATTTTCTTTGTAAACTCCGAGAAACTGGACGGCAGCCTGACCTTCGCCGAAACGGAAAAGGAATTTATGAAGGCTAAGGAAGCTTTTGAGAATGCCTACGCCAAGTACCTCAAGGAGAACGAAGTAAAAAAGAAGGACTAAATGAACATAGTAAACGATAAGGTTACGGATTACATATACGGGCTATATAGACCTCTTAGCGACGAGCTTGCCGACTTGAGAGCGGAAGGGGAGAGAAGGTACGTCCCTATAATTTTAAGAGATTCGGAGCGCCTGCTAATTTCCCTTATAGAAATGAACAGGCCGGAAAGAATTCTAGAAATCGGTACGGCCATCGGCTACTCGGCGGCGGTATTTGCAACAGCTGCGCGGCAGGCCAAGGTAGTGACCATAGAAATCGACCCACTCTATGCTGCAGATGCCAGAGCCAACCTGGCCGGGTTCGACAACGTTACCCTTATTGAAGGTGACGCGGCCCGGGTTATGAGGGACATGGCAAATGACGAAGAGTCCGAAAAGTTCGATCTCATTTTCATCGACGCGGCAAAGAGTCACTACATGGAGTTTTGGAAGGCTGCTCTCGGGGTAGTAAAGAAAGGCGGCGTCATAGTCTGCGACAACATACTCATGCAGGCAAAGACGGTGGATTCTTCCTACGACGAGCGAGGCAGGTTCGAGACAAATATAAAATACATGAGAGAATTTATAGAGCATATATCGGATTGTGAGGAGGCAACAACCAGCATTCTTCCCGTAGGGGACGGAATGAGCATAAGCGTAATAAAATAGACTATGAAGAAAATGGAACTGCTGGCACCGGCCGGCGATTTGGAAAAACTGAAAACTGCAGTCATATACGGAGCCGACGCCGTTTACTTCGGCGGTGAGGCCTTCAGCCTTAGAGCCGGGGCGGACAACTTCTCCCTAGAAGACATGAGGGAAGGCATTAACTTCGCCCACGAAAGAGGTGTGCGCTGCTTTATGACTCTTAACATATTCCCACATAATGAGGACATTGTGCCTCTCCAGGAATACCTACTGAAAATCAGGAACCTTGGAATCGACGCATTTATCGTGTCGGATCCGGGCATGTTTGATTTAATAAAGGGAGTAATGGCAAATGCGGAAATTCATATTTCCACTCAGGCCAACACCACCAGCTATGCATCGGCAAAATTCTGGGCGGCTCTCGGAGTGAAAAGATTTGTCCTTGCCAGAGAGCTGACCTTAAAAGAAATCCGCGGCATCAGAGACAACCTTCCGGAAGACGTGGAGCTGGAGGCATTCTGCCACGGCGCCATGTGCATTTCCTATTCCGGACGCTGCCTCCTGTCAAACTTCATGAACGGCAGGGATTCCAACAAGGGCATGTGCTCTCACCCCTGCAGGTGGAAGTACGCTCTGGTGGAGGAAAAGAGGCCGGGGGAATATTACCCGATTGAAGAGGATGACCGGGGCACCTACATTATGAACTCCGGCGACCTTTGCATGATCGAGCATATAGCCGACCTGGCTGAGGCCGGCGTTTACAGCCTTAAGATTGAAGGCAGAATGAAGAGCATATTCTACGTAGCCACCACTGTTGCGGCTTACAGAAAAGCCATAGACGATTACTACGCAGGCAAGCCCTTTGATGAAACACTTCTGGAGGAAGTGGGCAAAGTAAGCCATAGAAAATTCACAACGGGATTCTTTTACCGCCAGCCCGGAGCGGCAGATCAGGATTATCTGACCAGCGACTACCTGAGGGAGTATTCTTTCGTGGGAAAGGTGCTGGATTACGACGAAGCTACGGGCATGGCCACAGTGGAGCAGAGAAACAAAATGAGCCTGGGAGACGAAGTGGAAATATTCGGCCCCGGTGCGCCATTCTTTGCTCAGAACATCGAAGATATGAGGGATGAGGCAGGTGAGCCCATTGAATCTGCGCCCCACGCCCAGCAAATAGTAAGAATAAAAATGGACCAGCCTGTAGGCGAAAACTTTATTATTAGAAAGAGAAAATAAAATGGAATTTACATATTGGTTGTTATATTCTGACGGAGCCAAGATTGGATTAATAATAGTTTTGCTAATTATAAGCGCCTTGCTTTCCGCATCGGAGCAGGCTCTTCGCTCCGCCAACAAAAACAGCATAAAACAAATGGCAGAGGACGGAGACAAAAAAGCGGTGAGAAGTGCAAAGCTGCTGGAAGATCCATCACGTCACTTTTCGGCAACCACAATATGCGTGACCTTCTTTGGTTTTATAATCTTCACCTTCGCAACTATGATGATCTCAAGACCTTTGAGCACCTATTTTGTTGCGCGGCGTTATGATTTTACCAGCTACCTTATAGGAATGGTTTTGGCATTTCTCGTGGTAATATTCCTGTTTATCGTGCTGGCCATTTCATTCCCCAGGCAGATTGCCCTGCATCATCCGGAAGGTGTGCTTCTGAAAATGTCAGGGTTTATGAATGCGTTCAGAATTATCTGCACGCCGTTCATTGCCATAAACCGGGCCTTTACCAGCCTGCTGCTGAAAATCACAAGGCAGGGCGGACTAATGAAGGAAGAAGAATTCTCCGAAGAGGAAGTCATGTCCATGCTGGAGGCGGGCCAGGAGTCCGGCGCCCTCAAGGAAGAAGGCAAGAAAATGATCGACTCCATTTTTGCCTTTGACGATAAGCTGGCCTACGAGATTATGACTCCAAGGACAGACGTATTCCTCATTGATATAGAAGACGAACCGGAAGAGTACATCGATGAGCTGATGGAAATGCACTATTCCCGCATTCCCGTATGCGAAGGCGACAGCGATAATATTATCGGTATATTAAATATCAAGGACTACATAATGGTAGCCCGTGAAAGCGGCTTTGAAAATGTGGATATAGCTGAAATCTTAAGGGCGCCTATATTCGTTCCCGATACGAAGAATGTTGATTCACTGTTCTTCGAACTACAGAAGGAAAAGCAGCATATTGCCATTCTCATAGATGAGTACGGAGGATTCTCCGGCATTGTTACAATGGAAGACCTTATTGAGGAAATCGTCGGCGACATTGACGACGAGTACGATGAGGAAGAGCCGGAAATTGAAAAGGTCAGCGATACTGTATTCTACATTGACGGCTCCATGGACCTGGACGATGTAAACGAAGAAACGGGAGCCCGCCTTGAATCCGAGGACAACGAAACTGTTGGCGGACTCATAATCGACCTTCTCGGGGAGATTCCCGACGACGGCGATGAGCGCATCGAGGTAATCCACGATACGGACTACGCCCGCTACGAGTTTACAATCGAGAGCGTCAGAGACAGACGTATTGAGCGAGTTAAAATGGAAATATTGCCCCCTGTCGAAGAGGAAGAAGAAGCCGGTGAAAAAAATAACGGCAAGACTAACGGGAGGGTGAACGGGAAATGAAAGTAGCCTTCCATACTCTCGGATGTAAAGTAAATCAGTACGAAACAGAGGCCATGCGTGAGCAGTTTGCTCAGGCAGGCCATGTTGTAGTTGGTGAAACCGACGTTGCTGATGTATATATTATAAATACTTGCACCGTAACGAGCCTGGCTGACAGAAAATCACGCCAGTACATCAGGCGCATGAAGAAGCAGAGTCCGGACAGTGTTGTGGCAGTCACCGGATGCTACGTGCAGATAAAGCCCGACGAAGTAGCCGCCATTGAAGGGGTGGATATAATTGCCGGGACAGATGAGAAAGAGAATTTAATAAAGTATATTACGGAATATATCGGGAAAAACAGAAAAGGACATGATGTTTTCGGCAACGACTCATACCTGAATGGACAGGATAACCATGGACAAAAGGATATGACTTCGATATCAGAGAATAACGGAGCTGAGAGGCACGTGCTGCCTTACGAAGAGCTGACGGAATATCACGGCAGCGGCATTATCACTTCCATGGAGTCACGCACCCGTGCTTACATAAAAATCGAAGACGGCTGTGACAGATTCTGCTCCTACTGCGTCATTCCATATGCAAGAGGTAAAGTTCGCTCAAGGCCCATGGATGAAATTCTTGAAGAGGCAAAGAGCCTTGTAGGCCGGGGATTTAAGGAGATAATTCTCACAGGAATAAATACGGCATTGTACGAGAATTTGCCGGGATTGCTGGAGGCATTGGATAATTTGGTCGTGTACGAAGACGCGCAGGACGGTGGAAATGCAAGTGATGAAAACCGAAACGCGTTGGACTTCCGTGTGCGCCTTTCATCTTTGGAGCCGACGGTTGTAGACGCCGAATATGTAAAGGGTCTGTTTAAATTCCGCAGACTTTGCCATCATCTTCATTTGAGCTTGCAGAGCGGCAGCGACAATGTGCTGTCTGCCATGAAGCGCAGATACGATATGAAAGACTATATGGAAATCGTAAAGGTTCTCCGGGACTTCGATCCCCTCTACGGAATATCCACTGACATTATTGCAGGATTTCCCGGTGAAACCCATGATGACATTGCCGGTAGCGTAAAGGCCATAGAAGACATTTGCTTCTGTAAGACCCACGCCTTTAACTATTCCCGGAGACCAGGTACTGTTGCCGCTGAAATGGACGGCCAAGTGCCGCCACCCTTACGGAAGGAGAGAGTAGGCATGCTCCTTTCCGCCGGCGATGAAGCTCAAAAAAAATTCGCAGAGCTGAACATCGGAACGACAAACACAGTTCTCTTCGAGGAGTTTGTCGACACAGGCGAGGAACAGATGATGTCCGGATACACGGACAATTACATAAGAGCCTATGCGCCATATCAAGAAAATCTCATCGGCCAGCTGGTTCAGGTTAAAGTAGCAGGCCTGTATAAAGACGGAGTCTTGGTGGAGACAGAGTAACTAAGAGACTAATCGAAGTTTAAATGCAAGTCGGAGACTGAAGCCGGCTTGCATATTTCGTATCTACAGATCATTTCCAACATTTTATCCGTATGAGAAGAAATGTTGGAATTATTGCTTGTGTATAATATCTGGTGAGACGCGAGTAACTGGCTTATTCCAACATTTTCGTCTATACAGAAATAATGTTGGAATTAAGAGCGCGTTAAGATGGCAAAACCGTCTTGTTAATCTCATACCTGCTGAAATTTTCCAACATTTTATTCGTGTGAGAAGAAATGTTGGAAAAATGCTGTAGTAAGAGCTCTGGTGAGACTTGAGTAACTGGCTTATTCCAACATTTTCGTCTATACAGAAATAATGTTGGAATTAAGAGCGCGTTAAGATGGCAAAACCGTCTTGTTAATCTCATACCTGCTGAAATTTTCCAACATTTTATTCGTGTGAGAAGAAATGTTGGAAAAAATGCTGGAGTAAGAGCTCTAGTGAGATGTGAGCAACTGGCTTATTCCAACATTTTCTTCTATACAGAAATAATGTTGGAATTAAGAGCGCATTAAGATGGTTAAGTATGCTGTAAAGGGGAAAGCCTGCGAAAAAGATTGTCAAAGCAATGCGACGGTCTTTTTCTGTGTAGACCGCAACAACCAATTGACATATCGATTGCCGAAAAGTATAATAAGTTATACAAATCATACCGAAGCGGGAGGTATACAAAGCAGGAGATATACAATGAAAACACCAAAAGGAAAATACGCGTGGACTGCTACAGTCGGAGAGAAGGGGCAGATTGTGATTCCCAAGCAGGCTAGGGATATATTTGATATCAAACCGGGAGACACATTACTGCTGCTTGGAGATGAGGAACGTGGAATAGCCATTCCCCATAAAGGAGCTTTTTCTGAGCTGTTTGCTCAGGCTTTTTCAGAAGATAAGGGCGGTGAGTCCTAATGAAGATTGCATGGTTTTGCATTCCGGCACACGGGCATACCAATCCTACCCTTGGGCTTGTTAAAGCACTGACCGAAGCCGGACATCAGGTCTGGTATTTTTCATTTGAAGA
>DFGY01000032.1:16487-27135 GCA_002372505.1 Firmicutes bacterium UBA3738 | reverse complement strand
ACTCTCCATCTCTTGTCCTTGGACAGCGGTCTTGTTTCCATAATTCTTACGCGATCGCCGATGTTGCACTCGTTTGCTTCATCGTGAGCCTTGAATTTCTTTGTCCTCTTGACTGACTTTCCGTAGAGGGAATGTCTTACGGACTCCTGGATGGCAACTACTACAGTCTTGTCCATCTTATCGGAAACTACATAGCCCATTCTGACTTTTCTGCTGTTTCTATCCATGATTCATTCTCCTCCTTTCTATTCAGCCTGAACCTTTTCAAGTTCTTTTTCTCTGATTATAGTTTTAACTCTTGCAATGTCTTTCTTGGTCTGTCTCATTACCACCGGATTTTCGAGCTGGCCCGTTACGTGCTGGAATCTGAGATTGAACAAATCTTTTTTCATTTTTGCCAATTCAGCTATGAGCTCAGCATCCGACATTTCTCTCATTTTATTCAGATCCATTACGCTTCACCCGCCTCCTGTCCTTTAATGATGAATTTACATTTTACCGGAAGTTTGTGAGATGCAAGTCTCATAGCTTCCTTAGCCTGTTCGAACGTAACGCCTTCGATTTCGAACATTACGCGACCGGGCTTTACTACTGCTACCCAGTACTCAGGTGAACCTTTACCGGAACCCATACGTACTTCGGCAGGCTTCTTTGTTACCGGCTTGTGGGGGAAGATTTTGATGTAAACCTTACCGCCTCTCTTTACCGATCTGGTCATGGCAACACGGGCTGCCTCTATCTGATTCGAGGTGATCCAACCGGGCTCCAGTGCCACGAGACCGTATTCACCGTATGTGACTTTGTTGCCTTTTGTGGCTTTGCCCTTCATTCTACCTCTATGAACTCTTCTGCGCTTTACACGCTTCGGCATAAGCATGGCCGTTCCTCCTTTCAGCGATTATTCTTCTGTAGCTTCTTCTGTAGCTTCTGCTGCTTCTTCGGCTGGTGCTTCAGTTGCTTCTGCTGCCGGTGCTTCTGCTGCCGGTGCTTCTGCTGCTTCTGCTGCCTCGGGAGCCTGCTCCTCAGCTGTCTCTACTGCTGCTTCAGCCTCTGCCTCAGCTGCTGCGAGTGCTTCTGCTTCAGCCTTAGCCTTTGCTTCGGCCTCTGCTGCCGGATCCGGTTTAGGAGTATTTCTTACTCTCGGATTTACGGCTCTGGGCGGTCTGGCTTCGTCGCGTCTTCCGCCTCTGCGGTCTCCGCGGTTTCCACCTCTTCTGTCATCTCTTCTTCCGCCTCTTCTGTCGCCGCGTCTGCCGCGACCCTCTCTTCTGCCTTCCTGCTTGTCCTCGCGGATTGTTTCAGTCAGACCCTTGTCCAGGATTTCACCGTGGTTGATCCATACTTTGACGCCGATCTTTCCGTAAGCAGTATCAGCTTCAGCTACTCCGTAATCGATATCTGCTCTCAGCGTGTGCAGAGGAACGTTACCTTCACTGTATTTTTCACTTCTGGCGATTTCAGCTCCGCCAAGTCTGCCGCTGGCGAGAACCTTGATGCCTGTAGCTCCGGCTTTCATTGTTCTGCCGATAGCCTGTTTCATAGCTCTTCTGAACGCTACTCTCTTTTCCAGTGCTGCGCAGATGCTCTCAGCTGTGAGCTGTGCGTCCATTTCGCTTCTTCTTACCTCTTTAATGTCGAGGCTTACTGTTTTATTTGTCAGCTTTTCGAGTCCGGCCTTAAGCTCGTCCGTACCTGTACCGTCTTTACCGATAACCATGCCTGGTCTGCCTACTGCTACGATGACTCTGAGTTTGTTGTCTCCGCTTCTCTCGATTACTGTGCGGGATACTCCTGCGGCGAACAACTTCTTCTTAACATATTCTCTGATCTGGTTGTCTTCTACCAGATAATCCGCAAAACTGTTCTTGTCTGCATACCACTTTGAGTCCCAGTCTTTGATGACGCCGACTCTGAGACCATGTGGACTTACTTTCTGACCCATCTACTGAACCTCCTTCTCTCTGAGCGTTACGCCGATGTGGCTGCTCCTCTTAAGTATCATTGATGCTCTACCCTGCGCGCCTGCTCTCCAACGCTTCATTGTCGGTCCCTGGTGCGCGTATACTTCTGCAACATACAGGTTAGCCGGGTCGAGGTTCATGTTGTTCTCTGCGTTTGCAGCAGCGGATTTAACTACTTTTTCTACCAGTTCAGCGCCCTTACCCGGTGTGAACTTCAGTATTGTCAGCGCTTCTTCAAGATCCTTTCCTCTTACCAGGTCTGTAACCGGCTTGAGTTTGATCGGAGACATTCTGACATACTTTGCAATTGCTTTTGCTTCCATCTTCATTATCTCCTTTCTTAGGATGTCTTCTTGTCGGCTGCGTGGCCTCTATAAGTTCTGGTTGGAGCGAATTCTCCAAGTCTATGGCCTACCATGTCTTCCGTTATATATACGGGTACATGTTTTCTGCCGTCATGTACGGCGATTGTATGTCCTACCATCTGCGGGAATATCGTGGATGGTCTTGACCATGTTTTGATGACCTTCTTTTCGTTGGCCGCATTCATCTCTTCGATGGCTTTCAGCAGCTTAGGGTCTACGAAAGGGCCTTTCTTTACTGATCTACCCATTTATCAATTGCTCCTTCCTGACTATCTTTCGTTTCTTCTCTTTACAATATATCTGTTAGAGTCTTTGCCGCGTTTTCTTGTCTTCAGACCGAGAGCCGGTTTACCCCAAGGTGTGACAGGGCCCACACGGCCGATTCCGGCTTTACCTTCACCACCACCGTGTGGGTGATCGTTCGGGTTCATTACGGAACCTCTTACTGTAGGTCTGATGCCCATGTGACGTTTTCTTCCGGCTTTACCGATGCTGATGTTCTGGTGGTCGCCGTTTCCAACTTCACCGATTGTGGCTCTGCAGTCCATTCTTACTTTTCTAACTTCTCCGGAAGGAAGTCTTACCTGTGCGAACTCGCCTTCCTTAGCCATGAGCTGTGCTCCGTTTCCGGCTGCTCTTACCATCTGTGCGCCTTTGCCCGGCTTCAGTTCCACGTTGTGGATGATTGTACCCAGCGGAATGTTTGCCAGCGGCAGTGCGTTTCCTACTTTGATGTCAGCTTCAGCTCCGGACTCGATTACGTCTCCGACCTTCAGGTCTTTTGGAGCTATGATGTAAGCCTTTGCACCGTCTGCGTAAACTACGAGAGCGATGTTTGCGCTTCTGTTGGGGTCATACTCTATAGTAGCTACTTTTGCGGGGATACCGTCTTTGTTTCTCTTGAAGTCGATGATACGGTACTTTGGTCTTGTGCCGCCGCCTCTGTGTCTGACGGTAATCTTACCTCTTACATTTCTTCCGGCATTCTTCTTCAGGGTGACGGTAAGTGATTTTTCCGGTTTGTCTGTCGTAATCTCTTCGAAAGTCGAAACCGTCATACCGCGAAGGCCCGGAGTCGTTGGATTATATTTTTTGATTCCCATTTTCTTTCTTGCCTCCTATTACAGTCCCTGGAAGAATTCGATTTCTTTGCTGTCTTCCGTAAGCGTTACTATCGCTTTCTTGGAGGAAGCCGTCATACCGGTTGTTCTTCCCATTCTCTTTAACTTCCCGTTTACATTCATTACGTTGACCTTTGCAACCTCTACGCCGAAGATTTCCTCGACTGCATCTTTTATCTGAGTCTTGTTGGCGTTCTTGTCAACTTTGAATGTGTACTTCTTTACGGCTGCGTCCGACATACTTCTTTCGGATACTACCGGCTTGATTATTACGTCGTAAGGGGTTTTCATTATGAATACACCTCCTCGATTTTGTTTATCGCATCCTTCGTTACGATGAAGCTGCCGTGGTTTACTATCTGATAAACGCTCATCGTGCCAACGAGTTCTGTGCGTACGCCCGGAATGTTTCTTGCTGATTTGATTACGTTGTCGTCCTTCTCAGCTGTTACTATCAGGGCCTTCTTTTCTGCGTTAACGTTTTCCAGCACCTTGATCATTTCCTTTGTCTTAGGCTCGTCCATCTTCAGTTCGTCGATTACGATGATTTCGCCTTCCTGAACCTTTGATGAAAGTGCTGACAGCATTGCCAGTCTTCTTACCTTCTTAGGTACTGTGTATCTGTAGCTGCGCGGCTTTGGCGCGAACACGATGCCGCCTCCTACCTGTGTCGGGTCTGTTGAGCTACCCTGTCTGTGGCGACCTGTTCCCTTCTGTCTGAATGGCTTTCTGCCGCCGCCTCTGACTTCGGCTCTCGTCTTAGCTGACTGTGTGCCTTGTCTCTTGTTTGCTAAATGATTTACTACTACTGCATGGACTGCGTGCTCGTTTGGCTCTATGCCGAAGATTTCATCTTTCAGTTCGATTGTTCCGGCATCGCTTCCGTCCATGGTGAGAACTTTTACCTGTGCCATTTCCTACTCCTCCTTAACCTTTTACTGCGTAACGGATCTTTAGTAGGCCGCCTTTGCCGCCGGGAACGGCACCCTTGACCAGTAAAAGATTCTTATCTTCGATAACTTTGACGAGTACTACGTTCTGGACTGTCACTGTGTCGCGACCCATTCTTCCCGGACCTTTGTTGCCCTTGAAGACTCTGCCCGGATAGGATGCGCCTGCCAGAGCACCGGCAAGTCTCTTGTGTTTTGAACCGTGGCTCATCGGGCCTCTGTGGTGTCCGTGTCTCTTGATGTTGCCCTGTGTGCCTTTACCCTTTGATGTACCCGTGATGTCGAGTTTCTTTCCTTCTTCGAAATCTGCGACTGTGATAACCTGTCCGACTTCGTATGTCTCACCTTCTTCAGGTTTGAATTCGATGAGATGCTTTTTCACATCGACGCCGGCTTTCTCGAAATGTCCGGTCATCGGCTTGTTGACTCTGTGAGCCTTTGTGTCTTCGAAGCCTACCTGTACGCCGTCGTAACCGTCTGTCTCGACTGTCTTAACCTGCGTAACTACTTCGGGGCCGGCTTCGATCACTGTTACAGGGACGACCTGGCCGTCCTCTGTGAAGATCTGGGTCATCCCGACCTTCTTTCCCAGTAATGTTTTCATATTCAACCTCCTTGAATCTTACAGCGGATCGCTCCCGCCCTTCGGGGCGATCATACTAAGGGGAGTTCCCTTAATGACTATAATTTGATTTCTATGTCTACGCCTGCGGGAAGCTCCAGCTTTGTGAGAGCATCCGTTGTCTTGGCTGTAGCGCTCGTAATGTCGATAAGTCTTTTGTGAGTTCTCTGCTCGAACTGTTCTCTTGAGTCCTTATACTTGTGGACAGCTCTTAAGATTGTCACAACTTCCTTTTCTGTCGGCAGTGGAATGGGGCCTCTTACTTCGGCTCCGGTCTTCTTTGCCGTGTCTACGATCTTTGCTGCGGATCTGTCCAGCAGTGCGTGATCGTAAGCCTTGAGTTTGATTCTGATCTTTTGAAGTTCGCTCATGTTTGTTCTCCTTTTCATTGATTTTGTACCGATTGCGCTATTCTCGTACAAGGGATTTTTATCGCGACACGCGACCGTGTGTTTGCTGTGGTTTACCACAAGGCATTACCCGGGCGCTCCCTTCGTCCCCGTCCGGCGGGGGCAATTCTCGGTGGAAATTACCTGATAGCTCAGCAACTTCCCACTTCAACGCCTTTGTCGCAAGCTTTTGTAGTATATATTAAAGAAGATAGTAATGCAAGACTTTTTTTGAAGTTTTTTTGAAGAATTTTTGACGGTAAAATCAAGCATTTTCAATGCCTTCGGGGCGCATCTCCCTAACACGTTTCCGCGCGTTTGTTTTTCGACAATTCCACACCCCTCTTTATAGTATAAAAAAAGGGTCCGCAAGCCTTGGGGCCCCTATATATTGATTTTTGAATTTTAGTCCACAAATATGCTGCCGCCTATGAATTCTCTGAGAAGGGAGTTGTTTACGATGTATTCATCGTGCTCCAGCTCCCTGAAGAAATTGAGGAATTGCAGCAATCTTTGTGCCTCTGCATACTCTTCATCTTCAGGTGTGATAGCCTCCAGCAGGGGCTTGGCGTACTTTTTCAGCACCCCTATTTCGTATACGTGCATGGAATTCATGAACACATCGGCTTCACCGTTATATGGAAATACATTCTTGTTTTCCCCGGCTCTCACCTGAGGCCAGGCCTTTATTGTGTCCTTTGCGGAATGACCTCTGAACTGATAGTCCCTTACGATTCTCCTCAGCATGCGAGAGTCGGTAATTGATATTCTGTTGTGGTCGTCTATGTTCAGCTGAGTCAGAGGGCTGATATAAATTTTGAATTTTTCGTTGTCGTCTATTGAAGGTGTAAGCTTGCCGTTAAGGGCATGGATTCCTTCAATTACTATGGGATCTTCTCTTCTGATGCTTGTGATTCTTTCCCCGAAGGTCTTCTTGCCTTCAATGAAGTCGAAGGTGGGAAGGTCTACTTCCTTTCCTTCCAGCAGGTCGTTCATATCTTTGTTGAAAAGTTCTATGTCCACAGCCTCCAGACATTCGTAATCCCTCTCCCCTTTTTCGTTAAGAGGCGTATCTTCCCTTTCAACGAAGTAGTCGTCCGTTCCAAGGTAGAGGGGATTCTTGCCGTTTACTTTAAGCTGGATGCACAGTCTTCTGGCGAAGGTGGTCTTGCCTGATGATGAAGGACCGGATATGAGAATTATTCTGCGCTTTTCCGCCACGATTCTCTGGGCCAGCTCGATTATCCTCTGCTCCTGGAGAGCTTCGGAAAGCTGGATGATTTCCTTTTCTTCGCCTTTTTTGAGTTTAATATTTAGATCTGTCACAAAGGGAATGCCCAGCAGCTTCTGCCACCTTTGAGTCTCTATGAATGCTCCGTAGAGCTTGCGGTCGTCAATGTACTGAAGTCCGGAGCCTGTTCTTTCCTGAGGCAGGGCCAGAAGTATACCCCTTCTGTAGGTTCTTAAGGTAAAGCCTTTGATGTATCCTGTGGAAGGCACCATGAATCCGTAGAAGAAATTGTGGAATCCTTCCAGGGTGTAGTAATCAAATTTCTTTAAGTCCTTCGCCTCTGTGAGTAGCTTTATTTTTTCCGACAGGCCTGCCTCCTCAAGTTGTTTCATGGCCTGCTCTCTGTCGGCTGTTTTCTTTTCAAAGGGAATATCCGCCTCGACGATTTCTTCCATCTTTTTGCGAATCTTGTCAAGGTCGGACTCGCTGACTTCTTCCCCATCGTCTATTTCCGTATACAGCCCCTTGCTCAGGGCATACTGCACGTCAACCTTATGACGACCTAAAGTTTCCTCTATAGCCTTAAGGTAAATCATTATCATACCGTGCTGATACACGAGTCTGCCTACATGGGCTCTAAGATCCAGGAACTCCACTGTGCAGCTCTTGTTAAGCTTATTCATGAGTCCCTGATACCTGTTGTCCACCTTTGCGGCGAGGACAGTGTTTTCGAGTTCATCCTTATGTTCTAAATACAGGTCTTTAATTGTGGTGCCCTGCTTTACTTCCTCTTCTATGTATTCCGAATCCGGATTAATCTTCAGTCTGATTTTCATAGGTCTATCCTCCTTTAATGGAGTATATCAAAGTAAAAGCAGCAAGGCAAATGCCCGCCGCTTCTGTTTGCATCGACATGATTCAGGGATGTTTTCAAGCTACATCTCCCTGCTTTTCAGCAATTCGTATAACTTTTTTAACTCGTAATCGAACAAAGTTATACCCTTGCTCATTCTTTCATGGTTCTCATCCCACTCACGGATATCGTATTTGGGATCTCCACCATTCCAGCTGACTCTATTCAGCTCCTTGGACCAACCATTTTTGAAGGTATTGATCTTACCAATTTCCTCAATAACTTCAAAGGTCAATTCTCCATCTCTTTCGACTGCCATTGGCACGCCTCCTTTCAAAAAGTCGGTCCGCACTCATCGTTCGCCGGATGATAGGTTTATTATAGTTATAATGGGATATAATGTCAATATATATTTTTCTTTATACTATACTCCGTCCACCCTGCCGCCTACAAACTTTTCTTCGTATATAAAGTCAACTTCCAATATTTCTTTGGTTTCTCTGCACGCCAGCACTCTTTCGTATATTCTTTTGCTTGCTTCTTCCGGGATTCCGCTTATATCTTCAACAAGCCACGCCAGCTTGGCTCCTCCGGCTACTGCGTCGTCAATGAATTTTTCTGACGCAATTTCTGAAGCGTTACCCTCTGCGCAGGCTGCGGTAACGCCGAAAATAAGTTTCCTGGCTTTCATAATTCTCAAGGCCTCTCCTGCATTCTTGTAATCAACCATGGGAACTATGTTCTTCGCGGCAAAGACCATGTCGGCAAATCCGGATGTGACCTCCCGGGCCTTCATCATGTAAACGAATACACAGTCTCTGTGAACTCTGGCCAGCTTTCTGAGATTATCTGCAGATACTGTCTCTCCGCCTCCTGTTATTACATAGGCGAAAATGCCACGGGTCTTGCCGCGGCTAATAATCATGTCATATTCATCAAGGGTCTTTCCCTGAGCAGGCGGTAGTTTGGAAATACCGACACTACGGTTTTGGTCAATCATCAGAGCCATGGGAAGCTCCCCTCCGGCTGCGGCTTTACTGTCTTCCCTGTTTAGACCAACATTGACAACCAAATTCTCAAATATGGTTTTCCTGATGCTTTCATCAACGTCAATCCACAGGCTGCGAATAAGCCTGTACCAGTTGCTGGACGGATCGGAAAGATAGCTGCGGATTTTCAAAAGGTCTTCATTGTGACCTGCTCCCGCAACATTTAATTTGATTAAGCCATCTACTATCTTGAGAATATTCTCATCCGGATTCTTTTCTATATACGCCAGGAGCTGCCTCGCCCCTACTTCTTTTACTCTACTAAATAACCCCAAATTAATACCTCCTTATAACACAACTATTATTCGCAGCGCACTATTCCCGCAGATCTTCAACCATTACTCAAACTGCGTCGGTACTTTGACAAGCTCTGTCAGATATGTAATGCATACATCCGCGTCCCTAAAGAGTTCGTCGAAGAGCTCCTTCTGATTTTCTTCCAATACGGCACAGGTTTTAAAGTCTGCGTCCCTGGCCGTCCTGATGGCCACCGGCGAGTCTTCTATTATCATGGTGTCTTCCGGAGCTTCTCCCATGCGCCTTGCGCACTCCAGAAAAATATCAGGTCTGTCCTTGCCGCCGCCTACATCGGCAGTGGACAAAAGAAACTCAAAATGCTCCATAACGCCGCAACGCTCAAGGGCCGCTTCTGCTAGGTGGGCATTGGTGGATGTAGCGACGCACATTTTTATTCCAGCTTCCTTCAGTGCTTTTAAACCTTCTTTTGAGCCTTCTCGCAGACCCACTTCATAAAGGTAGAAGTCCGTTATGCTATTGACTATTTCATCGGCAATTGTTTCGGGGCTTTTATCAATCCCGTAGCCTTCCTTTATTGTCTTTGCCCCTTCACCGATACTCATGGCCTGGAGCTGTCTGTTTATATTCGGGTCAGGAGTGCATCCCTGACTGCGCAGATAATCCGATGCCAGATGTCTCCACATGTGCATGGAATCCATTATTACCCCATCCATATCGAATATCATAGCTTTTATATTCATTCTTCCATCTCCTCAAAATCCATTCCGGATGACTTCGTAATCTTTCCTCCTCTTTCAAAGAACACGGCTTCAAAACCTTCTTTATCCTCTATAAACTCTTTTCCATCTTTTGCTCCCATAAGTAGGCAAATCGTACTGTATGCGTCGCACTTTCCGGCCTTCTCAGAGCTTGCCTTTATTGTAACACCTTCTATGTCATTGTCTACCGGATATCCTGTTTTCGGATCGAGAATGTGATGATAAATTTTCCCCTGCTTTTCAAACTTGCGCTCATAGACTCCCGATGTGATGACGGCCTGTTCTTTTGCTTTTGTGGCTCCTAGTATTTCCTGACCTTCGCCGTTAGGATCCTGTATGCCGATATTCCAATTTTCGCCGCCGGGCTTTTCGCCTATGGTCACTACGTTGCCGCCCAGGTTTATTATGGCGTGCTCCACGCCGCTGCCAGCAAGCTGTTCTGCCAGTTTATATGAAATATATCCCTTGGCAATGCCGCCCAAGTCTATATGTGACTGGCCGCCTTTAATGCTTACGTTGCTTCCATCTATCTGCACATTTCGGTAATCGACTGTTTCAATTGCTGCCTCAATGTCATCTTCATCGGGCACCTTTGGATTCTCCGCTTTAAAGTCCCACAGATCCGTGAGCCGGCCTATGGTAATGTCAAACTTTCCTCCGGACTCCTCACACATTTTAAGTCCCAGTTCTATGACCTTCTTTGTCTCATCATCAACTTTTACAGGCTCGCCGCCTGCATGATTTATTTTGTAAACATCGCTGCCTTCAAGGGTTTTGCTCAGCAGATTCTCGTAATACTCGCAAAGCTTGAAAGCTCCATCTATATTTTTCTGTCCCTCCTCGGCAGACATTCCATAGACGGTGATGGTGCATTCCGTATCCAAATAAAAGCCGTTGTCAGAGACATGTTCCGCCTGACCGCCCCCCTTGCTGCTTTCGTCGCCGCCACATGCAGTCATTAGTACAATAATGAGGGACACAAGCAGTGCCGCCGCAAAAACACATCTTTTCCCTATAGTTCTTTCGTTCATATCCACCTCGCTTCGCCGTCCGTATTATATCATATTAGAACGTTTCACGGGGACAGGCTT
>DFGY01000032.1:0-16384 GCA_002372505.1 Firmicutes bacterium UBA3738 | reverse complement strand
GCCTGTCCCCGTGAAACGCTAAAACTCCGGGAAAAGGTGACAAGAGAAACGACCCTTGTCACCTCCGAATACTTTTATTTAACTCTGATTTTTGTGGTTACTGTCTTGGTAATGGCCTTGTAATTTGCGTTACCTGCAGCCTTGATTCTCACTTTAACTTTATATGTTCCCTTCTTTAGACCTTTCTTTACGGTAACCTTACCGTTCTTTGCAACTACGATTTTCTTGTTGCCTTTAGCCTTTTTATATGAAACTTTACCCTTTGCCTTGCTTACTTTAAATGCCTTTTTTACAGCAACTGCCTGTGCTTTTTTCTTTACGGCCTTGTATTTAACAGTAGCCGTTTTAGCCTTCGCCACAAGGGTGTTCTTAGCCTTGTTTATTTTAAATGTTGCAGCTTTGGTCCCTGTGTAGTTACCTTTACCGGTTATTGTAACATCGGCTTTACCGGCATTCTTATTCTTGGCATATACCACAGTGTAGTCACTATCTTTCTTAAGTGTTGCATTGCCAACTTTAACTGTTACAGCCGGTGTGAGAAGCTTGCCCGTATAGGTCTGAGCCTTAACTGAAACCGTTGCATTGGCAATAGATATTTTTTCGGGCGTAGGTGTGGGCTTCGGTGTCGGTTTTACATTTCCGGCAATGGTGAATGTATAAACGGGATAGCCAACCGAATTAATTACTATTTCAACATCTTCATTGCTGTCTGCAGCAACGGTTTTACTTAAATCTATTGTTCCATCTTCGTTTATTACTTTAGTGGATCCTTTGCCTGATGCTCTATAGCTCTTTTTGTTTACGGTAACTGTATCTATCGTCTTCACGTAGTCGGCAAGAGAATATTTTTCGCTGTTTCCCTTTAGTTTCTTCTCATTGCTGTCGAAGACTACCGGGATCTCATTTACTTCATATATGAATGACGCATTAATATCCAGGTACTTTTTGTTTTTATTGGCTTCGTCAACATAATTGTTGCTGCTTATCACAACACTGTGCTGACCTGGTTTGACATTGTCGAAACTGAGTACGCCATCTTTATAAGTTGCCTCTTTCCCGTCAACCGTGTATACGGGCTGGAAATCGTCGGGAAGATTACTGTCAAAAGTCATGGGCACGCTTGTTGCAGTACCTTTTCCCAAAGTTACTGCTGCATGAGATCTTGCAGGCACCCATATGTTGCTGGCAACCAGTGGCTTATACTCTGTGGAATACACTGTTACGGTGTAATTGCCGCTCTTAAGTTCTCCATTGCTATAGAAGGAATCAAATCTGTGAACTTCCATGCTTGGCTGAGTCGGGATTGCCCCTGAGTTAAGAGCCACTTCCACGTAATTATAATGGCCTGAACCGGATGTGCCTGTGTCTCTGCCTTTTTGTCCGTAGAAATCAATCCAGGGAAGAGCACCTACTGTCGTCTCTCCGTCAGACACTGTCACTGCATAAACAGTGTCAAAGTATGCATTCCATGACCAGCCTTCCACTGTATAGTCCGGCTCGATAATAAACTCATCGGTGCCGTATTTTTTATTTGGAGCCGCCTGCTCAAAAGTTTTGTGGGAAGCTCTGAAAAGATTTATATCTTTAAGCTCTCCGGACGGGATGTTTGCCCCGTTAAGGGAAACGGTATTGCCGCTTTCATCTTTGACACGGTTTACTACAGCGGGAATACCCGCTGCGCCGCCACCTTCAACTGCATGACTGCTCGCATAGTTGGTTGCACTGGTTACCGCATCATAGGCTTCATCTTCCGTCGGTGTTGCTACTCCAACCTCACTGTAAATCGCCCTCCAATTTTTAAATGTGCTCTGACCACCTTCATCGTCGGCAAAGGCAAATGCCGGTATCATTGCTACAGATACACAAACTGCAAGCAAAGCTGACAGCACCGCCCTCTTATTCTTCTTTTGTCTTTTTACCATGTAATTTTACTCCTTTAATATTGGCTTTATGAAATAACACTTCTATCGCCGCCGTTAATTAGCGACCGCTAACTCTATACCCCGTAGAGTTATTAACTTAGTACATACAGATATCACCTTGTGGATTTTAGAACCGATAAGGCTTCATCGATTATTGTAATGGATGTACAGGTTGCGCCACTGATCGTATCAATGCCTTTAAAGTCCGGCTTAGACGCAAGCTGTCGTTTGATGCCCCTCGTTGCGGCCTTAATGTAGCTATCGTTTATTTTTGCATCGATTACTTGTTTCACATCTTTAATATCTATGATTTTTCCGCCTTGTATGACAAAGGTCATGGTTAAGTCATAATCCTCAAAGTCTTCATCCTCGTCACAAAGAACCTTGGCCACCCTCGTAACATCTACCGGATCATCCTGCTCTTCCGCAGAATCGCTGCTGCCGTCGGGAGTACCGCCTTGTTCCTCGGGCTTTTTCTCCGGCTGCTTGCCGGACTGTTTATTTTGCGCCTTTGACAGAGCATCGGTAACTGCCTGAATTATTCCTACCGAGCTGTAGGTTGCACCGGAAACAGTATCTACGCCTGTGCTCTGCTTGTTTATGATTGCCGGGAAAATCTTCGCCCGGGCTTTGGAATAATATTCTTCGTCTTCCTCATGTTTGCCCATGCTTAGGTTAACGATCTTACCGTCTTTTATGGAAACGATAATCTGCAGATTTCCTCCAAAGCCTTCGCCTGTACCGGTGTATGCCCCGTCTTTCCAGTCACCATTTTTTACGGCAACGGGTATATTGGGCAGTTCCTTCTTTTGTTCTCTTTTGGGAGGATTCGTTTCTTGCTTGCTGTCCTCGTCCTTCCCACCGGCACCTTTCTTCCTTGCCTTTTTAAGTGCGTTTCTCACCGCCTTGATTATTCCATTGGAGGAATATGTGGCTCCCGAAACAGCGTCGACGTTCGTTGAGTTCTTCTTTACCATTAGCCCTGTAAGTCTTTTGGCTTTCGCAAGATATGGGGCGTCTTCCCCGGGGGCGGAAATAATTTTCACAGCCGTAATCCTTCCCCCTTTTATGGTCACCTGCACTGTAATGAGACCACCAAAGCCTTTCGCACTGCCGGTATACTTTCCATCGACATAGCTGTCGCTTTCCTCTATGGCTCCCAATTCACCGGCTGTACCTTCCGGTTCCTTTTCTTCTTTTTTCTTACGGTCTTTTATTTTTAAATTCGGTTTTTTCGTCTTTGCCTGAGCCTGCTGAACTGCCGGTCCGTCGTACTTTGACAGATCCGGGAATTTGTAAACGCTCACTGCATCCACTACCAGAGTTGCTACCAGTATTGCAGGCAATAACAACTTTATATATTTAAATGCCTTTACCATGTTTTCAGTTCCATTTCTCTTCTTGAGTAAGTTTCAACTAACCACTGTAATTTTATTGTCTGCCATGTGGCTTTTCAATTAAAATAGCACCAAGGAATATAACTAACGGTCTTTTCGGGCTATTAAGGTTTGATTATTGCACCATTCGGCCCGTAAGGCGCCCGTCTTCTGAAGAGAAAGGAGGCGGAACGACGTCCACCTCCTTTTCTCAAGGTGCTTTTTTGCTTCCTTTTCTGTCCCGAATGGTTAGGCCATGGTAAGTGCATACAATACCGCAGCCAGTATGACGCCCTTTATCCCGTCGGCTATTATACCCTTAATCCCTCCGGGCATTGTCATGCATCCGGTGTTTTTTGCCGGACAGATTTGGGTGCACTTTCCGCATTGAAAGCAGTCGCCCATTTTCAGAGAATACTCGTTTTCCTCATCCACATAGGGTATGTCCAGATTCGCCGGACAAACATTTCTGCAGGCACTGCACCCTTCTATACAGGATTCCTTTTTGCGCTTTACAGATGAAAATGGCATTACCGGCAGCAGAGCAAATACTGCGCCAAAGGGGCAAAGGAATTTGCAAAAGAATCTTTTTTCCACTGCCATGCCTGCTGTGCATCCTGCCAGGAGCAATAGCCCTATAATACCTCCTGTTTTCAGCGATAGCTTGCCGCTTCGAATTCCGGCAAAGGCTGTCCAGGGGCTGTATTCAATAATCAGGGTGCTCAGCCCGAATATGCACATAAGACATATGGCAATCAGGACAAAATATTTAATATGCTTCAGTTTTTTCTCCGGGTCCCCTGGAATGCCGGGATGCCTTTTCCCCAGGGCCTTTGCTATTTTCCCTGCCAGCCAGAAAACGGCATCGCCGTAGGTTCCAAAGGCGCATGCCTTCCCGCAGAAATACCGCCCGAAGATTATCGTAAATATTGCCAGGACCCCAAGGACTTGCACAAAGGCGTTAAATTCAAGAGGTCTGCCTGTGTGAATTTGCTCGCAGAGATACTTTACTCCGGAAAAGCCGGACGACCATGCTGTCATAAAGAATATAAAGAAGAATCCTCTGATCACTATATCTGCTATCCATTGCTTTTTTAAATTTTTCATTGTACTCTTTCGCTTTTCGGTTTATTGATTACTTTAAGGCCTGTTGGAGACCTTTGGTTGCTGCATTTATTATTCCTGTTGAAGTGTATGTGGCTCCGCTCACCGTGTCCACATCCGTTGACTGTGCATCCACAATACTGCTTGTAATCCCTTCGGCCATTTCCCAGTAAGCCTGATCTTCCCCGCTGTGGGATACGGGTCTCACTTCTTTTATAACGCCGCCTTCAATTACCACCTTCATAACCACCTGGCCGCCATATCCTTCGGCCGAGCCTTCATATTCCCCATCTTTATATGGCGAGCTTATTCCCATTTCCTTTTGCTGCTGAGCCTTCCTCTCCGCCTGCGCTTTTTTCGCCTTGGCTATTGCCGCTTCTTCCTTCCCGGCTCTGTCCACTGAAATAGCCTGGTAGCCGCAGAGCAATGCCAGTATGATTATCAAATTCAAACTTTTTATCAAAACGTATTTTCTACTCATGTTTTATTTCCTTATCTAAAGTATTGTTTCTGTATTCCCTTGGCCTGGACTGCATTATTTCCGCAAAGGCTCTTGAGAATTTGCTGGCGCTTTCATAGCCGCAGTGAGAGGCAATCATCTCAATGGACTTTTCCGTGTGCCTGAGCATATTGGCCGCCACAAGCATTTTTTCATTGCGGATAAAACGAAAAATTGACTCACCGAAATACAATCTGAAGCTGTCCTTAATCTGGGTTTTGGACAACTGGAATTTCTCCGCCAGCATATCCACTGTTATGTGCCTGTCCATGTGTAGCATCATGTAGGAATGAACCGACCTGGCTACAACTGCCTGCTTAGGTGTGCATCTGCCATCCGCCGGGAAAAAGTTGCCCCTCTCGGTATCCACTTCCTCAAGTTTTACAAGCAGCTCCAGGGTTTTAAGTTTGGCCAGAACCGTTCTATCCTCTACCATAGCCCTTTCAATTTCGGAAAGCACTCTTTCCACCCGATCATCTGTAGTAAGCCTGAACTCTCCGTTGTCTTTTTTAAATTTGCTGGCCAGAGCCCCCACATCAATGTTGACGCAGGATATTACCTCCGATATATCCCTCGGCAGCAAAGCCAGATCCGCAACAACACAAAATCCCCCGTGACAATGTATTTGCAGATACCTGCCAACCACGGTTATCCTGATCTGCCTGTCTGCCGTAACGGCAAAGCTGCCTTCCTTTTCGACTATATCCAGCCCAGGAAGCACTTCAATTCTGACGCTATCCTTCCCCATAATATAAAAACTCACCTAAGGTTATATGCAACTAACTAACCACCCCTCCAATACAATTAGTTACGACTAACTATAGAGTATACACAACTCGCCCAGGTTGTCAATAGGTGACAGGGGGACGGTTCTCTCGTCATCTTTTGTTAAATCTTGGTGAAAGATGACACGAGAACCGTCCCCCTGTCACCTATAATTGTGATATAATTGCATTCGTTAAAAGGAGGATTCGAAATGGGAATCAAGGTTTATCAAGGCGACATTACGTCCCTGGATGTAGACGCTATTGTAAACGCAGCAAACAGATCTCTTCTTGGCGACGGCGGTGTTGATGGTGCCATTCACAGAGCTGCGGGGAAGGAACTGCTGGCTGAGTGCCGCACCCTAGGCGGCTGTGAGACCGGCGAAGCAAAAATCACCGGCGGCTACAACCTTCCGGCGAGGCACGTCATTCACACTGTGGGACCTGTCTGGCACGGCGGCGGTAGTAACGAGGAAGAACTTCTGGCGGCGGCTTACAGAAACAGCCTCGAGCTGGCTCGGGCACATAACCTAAATAGCATTGCTTTCCCGGCTATTTCAACAGGAGTTTACGGCTTTCCCAAGGACAGGGCCGCTGAGATTGCGGTTGGGGTTATAAGCGAATTCCTCAATGAATACGACATGGATGTAACCTTGGTCGCCTTCAGCAAGGACGACGCAGACAGATATGAACAGCTGCTGGTAAAATAGCATGTTTAGCAACTTCGTAATATGCGTAAAGGCTGTATTGCCACTCATGATCTACCTGGGCATAGGAGCTGTCGTCCGAAAGGGGAAGCTCCTGTCCGGAGATGAGGTGCACCGGATTAATCACATGGTTTTTCTGGTGTTCTTTCCTGTGCTCATGTTTGACAACTTGTACTCTGCTAAGATTGATGAAGTTTTCGATTTAAAGCTCATCATCCTGGCCGTCTCTATAATACTGGGAGTCTTTGTTCTGTCGATTCCCTTTGTTTCGCGCATAGAAACAGATCCCCGAAAGAAAAGTGTAATGGTCCAGGGAATTTATCGAAGCAACTTTGTTATCATGGGCATTCCCATAAGCATCAACATTATGGGAGCCGGCAATGTAGCCAGCACAGCCATTCTACTGGCAGTAATCGTGCCCCTCTACAATGTGCTGGCTGTCTTTATACTGGAATACTATCGCGGCGGGAAAGCCGACTGGAAGGACATTGGAAAGCGCATTGCAACTAACCCGATTATTCTCGGTGCTCTCACTGCTATAATTTTTCTCTTCTTCGACTGGCATCTGCCGGACCTTCTTGAAGGTGTAGTCAGCGACATGTCCCACGCAACGGGAATAATTGCTCTGATTTTGCTCGGCGCCAGCTTCGACTACCGCAGCGTCAGTAGAGAAAAGCGCAATCTGATAATCTGCATTGTATGCAAGCTTCTCGTGGTCCCCGCCATTGGAATCTCTCTTGCTATTCTCCTCGGGTTCACAGATGCAAAGCTTGTGGCTATCCTGGCAATGTGCGCTGCTCCTACAGCTGTATCATCATTCACCATGGCAGAAAGCATGGAAGGGGACGGCGAACTGGCGGGAAACATCGTAATCTTTTCCACACCTATTTCCTGCATCACAATATTCTGCTGGCTCTTCCTGCTGAAAAGCCTGGGACTTATCTGAGACGAACTCTATTTTATTTTTCCTTCTATTTTTTCCGCGAATGATTTAGCATCACCCTTAGTTCTCTTTGGGAGAAACTCTATATGAAGCTCCATATCTAATCCATTTGCGAGACGTTGCAATAATTTCACTGATGGATTCCTCGTTCCATTTTCAATTTTACTGATTTCCGTCTGCGCAATACCTGTCTTCTCCGCAAGATCCTTCTGGGTAATATTTTTAGTATTGCGCGCCTCAATAATAGCCGCTCTTATTTCCAAAAGTGGCGCGAGTTCTTCATATGCCTCTTTAAAGTCCGGAGTTTTCATCCGCCTTTTTTTATATTCTTTTAAAGTTGCCATTTTAGTTTCCCTTTCTTTTTATATATTCCGCCCTACGCTTTTCCGCTAAGCATATTTCTCTTCTTTAAATTATTCATGTATTGACAATATGATATATATCTCATATTGTCAATATCTCATATTCAAATAGAGGCCACAAAATATGGTCCCTTTAGTTCGTGGAGCGGGTGAAGGGAATCGAACCCTCGACGCGAGCTTGGGAAGCTCGAGTTTTACCATTAAACTACACCCGCATATCTTGCTCTGTATGCTTTTCTATTATACATACAGAGCAACGTATTATCAATATTTCTTCAGCCGGTATCCAAATCTTGGCAAAAGGTGACAGGAGAAACGTCCCCCTGTCATCTCAAGTCGTACCGTTCCAGCAGCTCTTTTCGATATTCCGCGTCGGCAATTACTTTTTCAATTTCATCATCTTTGCCTTCTTCTTTAAGTTTTGAGAGCAAAGCAATTAAACTTTCCTGGCCTTCTTCTCGGCCTTCTTCTCGACCTTCCGCTCGACCCTCTTCTCTACCTTCTGCCTGACCTTTCTCATATCCTTCGTCGTATCCTTTTTCAAAGCCACGCTCCTGGTACAGCAGTTCCTTTTCCTCTTCCGTGAATTCCCTCAAAATTGAACTAATCACTCTGTTCTTCTCCTTTTCCAATATCTCCGTCAGAACTCCATCTTCCAGGCACCCATCAACTGCCATGTCTATTGCTTTCTCGTACTCATATCCTTCTTCTTGATAGTGCCTTACTCTTATAACAAACGACTGATACTCTGATAGCGGTCTGCACGCTTCCAGCAATTTCTTGTTTCTATTGTAATTGATATTCAACATGTGCGCAATAACTTCAACATCGCCCGGGCCTTCATATGCATCGCTAAGTCTCATGGTTATTTTGTCCGGTTGGTCTTCGTTGCCGTTATAAAATACATAGTATTTCGGAGTGGGTATTTTTATAGCTTTCCGTCTGTATACGTTACGGTGCCCGCCTTCCAAGCTTTCAATAAAGTCCGAGTATAGAATGCCGAAGTACTCAAGTCCTCTGAGGGGCATATTGTAATTGATATCGCTTTGATGCTCAAAAAGATTCATCACATCGTCGAATATGAAGGATACATCATTTTTAATACGGACGTACACAGCACCCTTGATGGTAGTCATGATAATATCATCCTCATCCGTGTAGTCTGTCCCGTTGATGGCATTGTAAAGCGCCAATGCGTTTTTCTTGTTTTCACCAAAAATAATTTTAAACAGAGAATCCTTATACTCGCGATTTGCAGTAACTTTCATACTTTTACCTCCTTATCTTTTAACAAAAAAAGCGCCGGACAGGCGTGCCCTAAGTCACGCATATCCTGACGCATTTCTACCTACGTCGGGCCCAATCGGAAAAGACCTCGATATTAATTTGTTAATCCCATTATACCAACCAAGCTGCGTTCAATCAATTGAAAGTTGCTGCCGAGGCAGTTTCGTTATCCAAATCTTGGCAAAAGGTGACAGGAGAACCGTCCCCCTGTCATCTTAGGATTGCGGCGATGGCCTTTGCGGCTTTGATGCATTTGTCTTTGGAGATGGAGGCGACGGAAATGCGGACGCCTTTGGCCAGAGCTACGGCGTAGATGTCCTGTTCCTCCAGTTTGGCGGCTACTGCCTCCGGGTCGTCGCAGGCTACGCTGGCGAAAAAGCCGGCGCTGAAGGGAACGCATTTTACTCCTTCGGCTGCCAGGGTTTCTTCGAAGGCTCTGCCTCTTTCGAGAAGCATGTCTCTGGCTGCGGCTCTTTCCTCGCTGACTTTGGCGAGAAGGGCCGGGTCTTCGTAGATCTTACCCATGACTACCTGGCCGCTGCGGTTGCAGTTGGACCAGGAAGTGCGTCCCGAGAATTCCATGACCTTCTGGAATTCATCGGCGATTTCAGCAGATGGGTTCATGCATACCAGTGCGCCGCATCTCATTCCGTAGAGGGTGAGGGTCTTGGATGCACTGTAGCCAAAGACTACGAGAACGTTTTCACCTGCGCCTTCAAGTTTGGGAATGAAGCTTCTGGCTTCCTTCTCTTCTCCGGCAAAGTCTATATATGCAATGTCCACGAATAGTGTGATTTTGCAGCCGGCTGACTTTTCTCTCAGTACTGCTATGACCTTGTCCCAATCCTCATCCGTCAGGGAATAGCCTGTCGGGTTGTGTGCGGGAGTGTTTAGAATCACGACTGCGCTCTCCTGTCTTTCGGCAATGGCGCCTAGTTTAGCTGCAAAGTCATCTATATTGAATCCGCCTTCGGCGTCGAACATTTCAAAAGTCTCCAGCTCTCTGCCGATTTCGTGGCATATGCCTCTGTAATTGGCCCAGAACCAGTCGTGAGTCAGCACCGAGTCACCGGATTTAGTGTAATTGGAAATTACATTTCTAATGGCGCCTGTGCCTCCGGGGGTTCCTACCACTCTCACTTCTTCGCCGGGCACAGAGTCCATGAATAAGGCCTTCTTTACTGCCTCTTTAAACTCAGGAGTGCCGCCGATGGGTGCGTACTCTGCATAGTCTTCCGCCTCCAGTCTGTTTATGGCCTCCATTACCGATGACAGCACTACAAGGTTTCCCTCGTCATCCAGAAGAGCTCCGATGGTGGCGTTTGCCACATTCTCCTTGCCCTTTTCCGCAATGGCCGCCTTGGCTCTGGCGTTAACTGCAAATACTTTGTCTTCCTTTGGAATGGTTCTGTTGTTTTCCTGAGCAAAAATCATTTTCTTTCTCCTCGCATTTTCTATATTCCTTTTATCTATCCGATTTCTATTCCTTTATTATACGCACGTATTTTATTTTTGCACCCTTTTTTATGAATTTCTCTTCGTACTCTGTGGTGAAGCGGGCTGAGTCCAGGCCGTCTGCGTGAAGGTCACGGGAAATCTCATCCACCGGGTATCCCAGTTCTTCAATCTCCTCAAGTGTGAATTCGAAAAGTCCGTCGTTGTCCGTCTTGAATTCTATGAAGCCGCCGGGGCGAAGGACCTCCATGTAACCTTTAAGATTCTCATGGTACGTCAGCCTGCGCTTGGCATGGCGAGCCTTGGGCCATGGATCCGAGAAGTTTAGGAAGATGCCGTCCAGCTCTCCTTCCTCGAAGTAGTCTCTAATGTCCCGCACGTAGGTGCTGACCAAATAAACATTTGGCAATGGCTCGCGCTTTAGCTTTTCCGCCGCTCGGACGATAACGCTTTCCTGGCCTTCGATGCCAATTAAATTCCTGTCGGGATTATCTCTGGCCATTTCGTATATGAATTTACCCTTGCCGCAGCCAAGCTCCAGGCAAAGCTCTCCATTTGAGTCTGAATCTGAATCCGAGTCGGAGTCGCGGGATTCAAAAACCTCGCGCCACTTTCCTTTATGAACTGTGCCGTCCTTATCGATGTATTCCGCCAGATTGGCCATTCGCTCATCCAGATCCACCAATTTTCTTTGTCTCATTTCGACCTCTGTCTTCTATCTCCCTACTCCTCGATTTTAATATTGATCCTCAGTTTTGATTTCTCAATTTCTTAACTATACTACTTAAATATCCTATCGTACTTACCCAGCAGCTTCAGCAGCGGGTATCCCAGCACATAGCAGGCCACCAGCTCCCCAAGGGCCACCCAGCCCATGCACGCCCAAAGCCCCGGCACGCCGTAGGCAAAGTGGAGCATGCCACCTATGATTATTCCATTGGCAATTACCGGCGGCAGTGGCACCAGCAGAGGCTTGTCCTTTAGCTTGTAGGAAGCAAATGCTGCAATGAGTGTCGTAAGACTTCCGAATAATATATCGAATATTCCGTAAGGCCCTAGCATATTCGCCACCAGGCAGCCTACGAAGAGTCCCGGAATGCCCGCCCCCGTAAGAGCCGGCAGCACTGTCAAAGCCTCGGATACTCTCACCTGCATTGGCCCGTAACTAATAGGCGCCAGAACCAGCGTCAGAGCTGCGTAGATGGCCGCAATAATTGCCGCCTGAAGTAATTTCTTCGTATTCATATATATATCCTTTCAAAAATAATTATCGCAAAAAACAACACAACTATTACAGCTGCTATGTAATCTCTCTTTTCGTACTCCATCTTGTGCATTCTGGTTCTGCCTTCGCCGCCACGGTAGCACCTGGCCTCCATGGCCATTGCCATGTCCTGGGCAATTCTGAATGCAGATATGAAGAGAGGTATGAGAATGGGTAGCAGGCTTTTCGCCCGGTTGAATATGTTGCCACTTTCAAAATCGGCGCCCCGGGCCTGCTGTGCCTTCATTATCTTGTCCGTCTCATCTATGAGAGTGGGAATAAATCTTAGTGCAATTGTCATCATCATTGCCAGCTCATGAGCCGGAAGACCGAATCTCCTGAAGGGTGAAAGCAAACTTTCTATGCCGTCCGTCAGACTGATGGGCTTCGTGGTCAGGGTGAGCATTGATGAACCGATTATGAGAAGAATGAGCCTTGCCGCCATAAATGTGGCCTTGTACACTCCCTCGTCGGTTATTTTCAGGAAGCCTATCCTGAACAGCACGTGACCGTCGTATACAAACAGATTGAGGACAAATGTGAATAGCAAAATGAGAAATATAGGCTTCAGTCCTCTGAGAATGAATGACACCGGTACCCTGGACATAGCAATTACAATAATCAGGGCTGCAGTGGCGATTCCGAAGCCGATAAAGCTATCCACCACAAACAGGGCAACGATGTAGCAAATCGTTGCTATTATCTTCGTTCTGGGATCCAGCTTATGAATGACCGATTCCCCCTGATAATATTGTCCTAAAGTTATATCCCTTATCATGTTGCTACTCTTTATCTTAGTGCTTTTGCAATTTCCTCGGCGGCTGCCTCAGGGCTGAAAATCCCTTCGCCAACTTCAATGCCGCATTTTTTTAGTTCGTACATCAGACCAGTCACGTCAGGCAGTCCCAGACCCATTTCTTCCAGGGCATCACCTTCCGCGAATATTTCCTCCGGCCTGCTTTCCATGGCCAGCCGGCCGTTTTCCATTACCAGGACTTTATCCGTCAGCCTGGCCACATCATTCATGTCGTGGCTCACCAGTACAACTATGCTGCTGATGGTCTCGTGGATTTCCACGATAGTGTCCAGCAGCTCCCTGTGAGCCTTGGGATCCAGCCCGGCTGTGGGCTCGTCAAGAATGAGCACCTTGGGCCTCATGGCTATGACACCTGCTATGGCCACCCTTCTCTTCTGACCGCCGGATAAATCAAAAGGCGACACGTCCTTTATTTCATCGTAGTTAAGACCTACCAGCTCTATTGACTCTCTCACCCGCAGGTCAATCTCCTCTTCACTGAGGCCAAGATTCTTCGGACCGAAAGCAACGTCCGTCTTTACGTCCTCTTCAAAGAGCTGGTACTCAGGATACTGAAATACCAGTCCGACCTTTTTACGGATGTCCACCATCTTGGTCTTTGGAGCTGTAATGTCAACGCCGTCGACGATTATCTGCCCGTCATCCGGCTTTAGCAGTCCGTTAAGATGCTGGAGAAGCGTGGATTTTCCTGAGCCGGTGTGGCCGATTATGCCTAGGAAGCAGCCATCATCCACATGAAAAGAAACATCGGAAAGAGCCACCGACTCCTCCGGCATTCCTTTGCTGTATATGTGCGTAATGTTTCTTACTTCAATCGGCATATTGCCTCCACTAGCTCCTTCCTTCCAACTACATTTTCATCTATGTCAATGCCCTGCTTTCTGAGCTCTTCTTTCATTGTTACTGCCATAGGTACGTCCAGTTTCAGAGCCTTCAGCTCTTCCGTCCGGCTGAAAACTTCACCCGGGCTTCCGTCCATGGCCACTTTTCCTTTGTTAAGAATTATTATCCTGTCTGCGGCTGCCGCTTCTTCCATGAAGTGAGTAATGAGAATTGCGGTAATGCCCTCGCTGTTGAGTTTTTTTATAATCTCTACTACTTCCTGTCTGCCTTTGGGATCCAGCATGGCTGTAGGCTCGTCGAAAACTATGCATCTGGGCCTCATGGCAATGGCTCCTGCAATGGCAATTCTCTGCTTCTGTCCGCCGCTGAGCATGTGGGGGCCTTTCTTCTTGTAGGCTCCCATGTTGACTGAGCCCAGGGCTTCGTCTACTCTTCTGCGAATCTCAGCAGGATCCACTCCCATATTCTCCGGGCCGAAGGCCACATCATCCTCGACGATGGATGAGACAATCTGATTGTCCGGGTTCTGGAAGACCATTCCTACATTCTGTCTTATGTCCCAGGTCAGCTCGTCGTCCCGGGTGTCCATGCCTTCAATGCGGACTGTGCCCTCGCTGGGAATGAGAAGAGCGTTCAGATGCTTGGCAAGGGTTGACTTGCCTGAGCCGTTGCTTCCCAGAATGCATGTAAAGCTACCCTCTTCAATGGAAAGGCTGATGCCATCCAGGGCTGTCTTCTCCCTTCCCTGCTCGTCAGGTGGGTATCTGAAGGTAAGGTTTTCTATTTCAATAAGGTTTCTTTTTTGCGAGGCGGCGTTTGTTATTTCCACACCCGATGCTTCACCACTTCCTATTGGCTCCGGCTGGTCAATCTTTTCCCTATTCTGCTCCGAAAAAACTCTAGGGTCTTCATTGCTTGATGGATCAACGTTCATCGATTTGATACCGTAAAAGGCCGCAATGTGCCCTCGCATTTCTTCTACGCTGACCTGACCTGGTGCACTTGAAGTTCCGGCAGAGGCAAATGTGATTGCCGAGCCGCTCTGCCCGTTGCAAAACCGGGATGCCGTGCCCAGCTCGCCCATGGAAATAGCGACAAAAGGTTTGTCCAGGTATTCTTCTGCAGTATGGGCAGCCTGAATTACAGTGTGGACGTCTTCCTCCGTCCGGGGCATGTATGCCACCTTTGGAATGTCCCCACCCATACTGTCCATAATGCAGATTCTTTTTACGATTTCCTCCGCCGGCGGAGTCGTCTCAAAGTCATGATTTGAAAGAACAACAACCATGTCTTTGCTGTGAGCAAGGCCCACCAAGAGCTCAATACTGCCGGGTTCGCTCTGATAATCGAAGGCTTCTATGTCGATTAATTCCGGATTGCAATTTCCTATGATGTCTATTATTGTGGCACAATAATCATCCCGGCTAAGGTCTGCTCTTCCGCCTTCCCTTGCCGTCCTAAGTGTAAGAAGTACGGGAAGTGAGCGTCCTGCTTCCCGGGCAGCGTCTCTAATTATCTGAAGTCCGCGGTTAATATCCTCAAGAATCTTCTCCTTGTTTCTTTCGCGCTCAGACTTAACCGGCCAGCCGTCGATTCTCCATTCCACCAGATCGCAATGGCAGCCGGCAACCTGTCCTGCCTGCTGCGCCAGGTCGTCTTCATGTTCCGCCACCAGTGGTACGCAGATCTTCGGCAGTCCTTCGCCTATATTCAGTTGTCCGATTGTAATTGTATTCATTGTTTAATTGAATCCTGTTGCAACAATGTAACATAAGCGTTTCCTATTGTAACACATTGATGTCTATTTAGTACATGGGATTTTCAATTATATTCTTGTGGCTTCGTTGGCTCTGCTCCGATCACTTTTTTATGACCTTTTTTCTGTTTGCGATATTGTTCATAATTTTTATGGCTTCGCGAGCTCTGATCGGTGCACTCAATTTTCCGGCATCATGGGAACAGTGTTGCCAATCGTCAGAAAAGGTGGTAAGGTTAAGCTAACTATGTTAAAGGTAATTAAAGTAGCTGATATAATTTTGATAGTGTTCTTAATTGTCGCAGGTGTCTGCGCCAGTTTTTACCTGTCGAAAATCAGTGCCGACAGCGGCAAGGCGGCGGTGGTTTCCGTAGACGGCAAGGAATACGGCGCATACGCTCTGGATGAGGACAGAACCATCGACCTTGGCACCGGTAATGTGCTCAAGGTTGAGAAGGGTCAGATATATATGGACAGGGCAACATGCAGGGGTCATGACTGCATCCATCAAGGGAAGATTAGCAGGCCGTCTCAAACCATAGTCTGTCTGCCTCATAAAGTTATAGTGGAAATAAAGGGAGGCAAAGGTGACTTCGACTCAATCTCAAAGTAGGCGCATAGCCACCATAGCCCTTATGACCACGCTGGCTCTCATATTCTCATATGTGGAGGCAATATTGCCTTTGAACTTCGGCATTCCCGGAGTCAAACTTGGAATTGCAAACATCGTCGTCCTAGTGGCCATTTACACCATGGGGCCAAGGTACGCATTTACCATAAATATGATCAGGATTTTCCTCGCTGGATTTTTGTTTTCCGGCGTCTTCGGAATACTGTATTCCCTGGCCGGCGGAATACTTTCTTTCATTGTAATGCTGGCTCTTAAAAAGACCGGTAAGTTCTCCATAATAGGTGTCAGCGTAGCCGGCGGCACCATGCACAATCTGGGGCAGCTGCTGACAGCCACTGCAATTGTCGAGAACCTCACCATGTTCGTCTACTTCCCGGTGCTGCTTTTTTCCGGTATAGTGACGGGAATCCTAATCGGCATAGCAGCTTACGCCATTCTGAGAAAACTGCCGAAGTCATTACAAACTTTTTAGTTGAAACCCGGGGACGGCTCCGCGTGACAATTGAAGAGTGACAGGGGGACGGTTCTCCTGTCACTGTTTATCAGATATAAAAGGGCGGGATAATGTATTTATAGACTCTTTGGCACGTCGGTACTTAGCGAATACGAGCGTCAGCGAAGTATGAGCTTAGTACCGCTACGTGACAACCGAAG
>DFGY01000015.1:17817-26707 GCA_002372505.1 Firmicutes bacterium UBA3738 | reverse complement strand
ACATAAGGTTATATGCAGGAAATGTCTTTAAAGACAACAAGGGAACTTGATATTTTTTATAATGAGACATGGGAGTCCTTTTCCTATGAGCAGCACAGTCAGAAGCTGAACAAGACCGCGTGGGTATATCTTCCCTACAGATATGATGAAACGCAAAAATACAATATCTTTTATCTCAGCCACGGCGGCTGGAGCAATGAAGAAACCGTCCTCGGAACGGACAGACAGCCGTCAGAGCTAAAGTATGCTGTAGACCATGCCATTCAGGACGGACGCATGAAGCCGATGATCCTTGTATGCCCAACCTATAATAACACAAGCAGCCGAGACAGTGGGGATTACAGCCTTGCATTGAAACTGACAGACCAGTTTCATAATGAATTATTAAATGACCTGATTCCTGCTGTAGAAGGCCAATATCATACCTGGGCGGATTATAATACTTCGCCTGAAAAACTGAAAGTAACACGTGATCATAGGGGCTTCGGCGGCTTTTCGATGGGGAGTGTGAACAATTGGCATACCTTCCAGTATTGTCTGGATTATTTCCGGTATTATATGCCTATGAGCGGCAATATGGGGGACGGTGCATGGATCGATGCCGTGGTTTGTTCGTTTGACTGGACAGATGAGGATTTCTTTATCTGGACGGCAACGGGAACTGAGGATTTTGCGGCATCCGGTTTTTCTTATCAGATAAACAGCATGGTGAATGAGTATAGTGATACGTTCCATCTGTCTGATAATGAGATTGATGGAAATGTTTCTTACAGATTGTATGAGGGAGGAACTCACGGGCCGGAAGCATCAAATCAATATACATTTAATGGCCTGTTATGGTTTTGGAATGATTGAGAGAGTAATGGTATTTAAGGAACTTTATAGGATTCCGGCAGTTTCATAGGTTTGTGAGGTTGTGCAAAAAAATATATGTTTTTGCACGCTTTGTTTTTGCACGCTTTTGTGTTAGAATACAAACAGTGTTATAATTGAGCAGTAAATAATGCCGGAGAAAGATGTGACACTGATTTACTCATTTTCCCCAGCTTCAGCTGGCATAGAAAATGGGACAGCGTAGTGAGTATCACGAGCGAAGGAGTGAGCGAAGCGAACGTTGCCGCACCTGCTCTGGCTTTTTACAAAATAACTCAGAAAGGACTTGACAAAGATGACAATCTGCGCGACGCTCAGACAGTCAGACAGACAGACAGAATGGTATATTCTGCATTTTTACATGCGATGGATATAGAATAACTGGAGACGCACTAAGCCTTTGGATATGAATTAGGTGGAGTGCGTGTTTTATTGTAGAAAGCGAAAATGAGTACGAATAATATGCAGGAAATTGCGGTTCTCTTTCAAGGACTAAAATTCAAAAAAAGAATATTTGGAGGAGTCGATGAAAGGGATGTCTGGAAGAAACTGGACAAAATACAGCAGGAGTACCGTAGGATATACGAAGCTCAGGCTGTGCGTTACAGGGCTATACTGGAGGCAAATGGTATCATGCCGGATGTTTTTGATGCAGCCATAAATTATAACAGTGAACAGGAGTAAAGATACGAACAGAGCAAATACCCAGCTCACACCGGAGCAGGTTATACGAAAAAGGAGAATCAAACTGCGAGACAGCGCAGCTATGCACTCTCTGATTGTAAAAATAGCCGTTCTCGCGGTTGCTGTTCTGGTATTATTCGGCGGCATATTCGGCGTATCCCCAATGAAAGGCAGCGATATGGAGCCAAAGATAAGTGCAGGAGATCTGCTCATCTATTACAGACTGGACAAGGACTACGCGCGCAATGAGATTGTCGTCATGGAAAGGGACGGCAAGCAATACGTAGGGAGGATAATCGCTCTTCCCGGAGAGAACATAAACATCAACACATCAGGAACGATAAGCATAGATGGCAACAATGTGTATGAAGCAGATATCTACTATGAGACCAAACCATATCCCGAGACGGGCAGATACCCGAGCACGATGGATGAAGACAAGTATTTCATCCTGGGAGACAAAAGAGAATCCGCCAAGGACAGTAGGTACTTTGGGCCAGTAGATAAGAGCGAGATAAAAGGCAAAGTTATAACATCCATTAATAGGATTAGTTTATAATAGTTATTGTCATCATTTCGGAAAAGGAGGCAAAAGAAATGAAAAAGAAGTTAAGAGTTGGAGGAGTACTGCTCCTCGCAATGGTGCTCACGCTGACCATGAGCATAGGCAGTGTGTTCGCACAAGATAGTTATGAGCCGATTAACGGAAATAATGCCAAAATACCTATCCCGGTAAAGAAGACGCTGGATATAGGTAATGCAGAGGCATATCCTCAGCACACGGTAACATTTAAAGTTGGGACGGGAACAGCGTACAACAGGAGTGGAACTGTGACTGCCACAGGTACTGTGCCTGATTTAGAGTACACTTTTACCGGCGCAAAGACAGATCTTGAGTTTACCGGGGAATTCGATTTCAGCAGAGTCAAGTTCCCTAAGCCGGGACTTTACAAATTCCCTGTAACAGAGCAAATCAGCAACAATTTGATCACACCTGTTTCCGGCTCAGAAACGACATACTATGTTTATGTGCAGGTCGACAATATTGTTGAGACTACAGGGGCTTCCGGACTTGAGTATGCACCTACGGCGTATAAGATCGTAAAGGGTAGCTCGGTTCAAGCACCCACAGGAAATCCTTCTTCGACGGCCAAGGTTACCACTGCTCTGTTCGAGAACCAATACCTGAACAGCAAACTGAACGTAAAGAAAGAAGTAACCGGAAATCAAGGAGACAAGACAAGAGAGTTTACGGTAACAGTCCAAGTAGGCGGCGTAGCTTCAAATTTACAATACACTGTCAAGCACGTTTCGGGAAAGCCTAAAGTAAATGGATCTGAAGTAAAAGCTGGAAACCCTGTTATAGTTAACACTGGCTCGATAGAGCTGAAACTCAAAGACACCGATGAAGTAGAGATCTCGGGAATACCCAAAAACGCAGGTGTCAGTGTTGCTGAGACTGATGCTAATCAATCAGACTATACAACCACATCTTCTGTAGACGGAGCATCGGCTACAAGTGCTGGTAGCTGGGCTCATACATTTAATCCTACTGCTACGAATTCCGACGATCACAGAGTCGTTTTCATAAACGATAAGCAGGGCGCCATCCCAACCGGTATATTTATCAACTACTGGCCATATATGCTCGTAGTACTTGTTGCGCTTGCTGCAGCAATCACCTTTGTAAGGATCAGAAGAAACAGATATCAGGAAGATGACATATAAAGTCAGAGAGATCCTGTAGATGTGCAGAGATTTGATATAAGCGGAGATAATAAGAGTCAGCATGGCAAAAAGAGTAAGTAGCAAAAGAATACGGCAAATAAGCGCACTTGCAGCACTTATCATAGTGCTGGGCTTTGTTCTGCCTGCGACTCAAATCGTCAATGCTGCATCGCCAGTCAAAATCCCTGCCAAAGTAAGCTTTGGAGGAAACAGCCTTCCGACCGAGACATTTACGGTAGAGCTCTCCGAAGGCAGTCTGCAGGCAGCCGAGACGAAAAGCGTAACTCTTTCAAACGGAACAAAGTCGGGAACTGTAGAATTCAGCCTCAGCGGTCTGGACATAGGCATATACGAATACACTTTGAAGCAGCGCACGGGCTCAACGCCGGACGTCGAGTACGATCAAAAGGAATACACCTACTATGTGATGGTCAACAAGGATGGCACCGTCGAGCAAAGAGCTATCAATAAAGCGGACACCTCGGACAAACCGAGTTCCGTGGAGTTTGTAAATAAGTACAATGCTTCTTCGGAAGATGAAGCAACAGGCGACCCTCCGGTAAAGATCCGAAAGAGCATTTCCGGTGACAAGCCGCCTAAAAAGGACGAGTTTACTTTCGTCATGACGCCCAACGGAAACACTGCGGGTCTTGATGAAAATCCGCTGCCTGCGGGGTATGGCTCCGGGCCCGTCGAAGTTGTCGTCAGGGGCGAGGGCGAAGTTGAAATAGGTAATATCACATTCAAAAAAGAGGGTGTGTACAAGTACAAAGTCACCGAAAAGGACGAGAAGGTCGAAGGTTATTACTACGACGATGCGGTTTTTGACGTGACGTATACCGTTACCAGAAACGCAGCCACGGGTAAACTCGAGTGCGACAGAGAAATCATTAAGAATAACAGCGAAGCGGTGAGCGGATCTTGCGTGTTTAACAACATCCATGAGAGCGACGGAATAAGCACCATAACAAAAATAACTCAAGCCGTAAAAACCGGCGATCCCGGAGTAATGATTCCACTGACCGCGTTCTGCCTTGCGATAATAGCGCTTGTAACACTGATTGCAGTAAGGCGATACGAGAAAGAGGTCGGACGTGGAAAGTGATGACAGGACATTCCTCTCCGGATTTGTAAAAACGGCGGACAAGATAGTAAACATAATTGCATTTATATTGTTCATGCTGCTTATGCTGTACGCATTGCACGGCATATGGTACACGCATTCTCTGAAGGCGGGATCGTTCCTGCCGGATGAGCTGGCAAAGTACAGACCGGATGGTGAGAGACCGACCCTTGAGGAGCTTGTAGAAATGAATCCGGATGTGCGGGGGTGGATAACCATCGATGACACCCATATAGATTATCCGGTGGTGCAGGGAAAGGACAATACAGAATACCTTAATAAAGATGTAATGGGAGAATTCTCCCTGGCAGGAGCAATCTACCTGAGTGCGGAAAACAGCAGAGACTTCAGCGACCCCTTCAATATGCTTTACGGGCACCATGTAGAAGGCGGGGCGATGTTCACAGATGTTTTGGAATTTAAGGATGCCTCCTTTTTCAAAACACATAAAGAAGGAACACTGTGGTACCCCGATGGTGTACCGGACAGAGCGGACAGATTGGAAGTCTTTGCGATTGTCGAAGAGAGTGCTGACAACATGAGGATATTCGGCAATCCGACGCAGGTGACTCCGGAGGGTCTGCCGGGCTATGTCGAGTATATAAGGGGTTTGTCCACCCATGACAGGGATATAAGCATCGACACGGATGACCGTATAATTGCGCTTTCAACTTGTGAAGATGCCGTGTCTTTTAAAAGAGTCATCTTGTTTGCCAAGCTAAGACCCATGACGAAAGCGGAAATTAAGGCAGCTATGGACAGAGAAAAGGAAGGCGCGCTTAGCGCCAGACAGAACGGAGAACATACAGGACTCATAGGCATGCCGATGTGTGTGCTGGGGATTATGGCAATCCTGTTGCTGCCGATCCTCATTTACCTGATATGGCGCATGCATAAGAGAAGAAAAGAAAAAAGAGAGCGCAGGTAAGTGGAAAGATACAACACAGAATAAACACTATGAAGAGCAAAGCAGGACACAACAGAATAGCAGCCGGACTTATGGTCATCATGTTGTCATTCTCGCTTATGTGGGGCGGCTTGTTTGACTTTGCTTTTTTGGTGGCACATGCAGAGGAAGAAACAACAGTAACGGAATCTAAGGACAATGCATTTGCAGAAGCAACACCGGTGCTTGAGACGAGTGAGCCGGCGGCGAAAGACGAGGTGTCGCCAGAAAGTGAATCCACGACAGAAGCTATGACCTCAAATGAAGAGCAGCCCGGTTCAGAAGAGAATGAAAGCACGCAGGATGCAGGCAATAGCGTTGCAGCTGAAACTCCAACTTCCGACGGGCAGGAGAACGAAGACGAAACAGCCGACCAGCTGACAAATGCTCCTAAATTAAAGTCACAAAACAGCAACAGCCTGAGGTCCGGTTCTTCAAGCGGAACCAAGAAAATCACCGTCATCAAGACCTGGGTAAACGACGATGGCAGCGTCAGGCCGGACAATCTTACGGTGCATATCAAGCAGCGTAATTCAATGCTGAAAACGGGTACGGAGATTGAAACTCAACTTAAAACTCTATCCGGAAGCGGGAGCGCAAACAGTGATAATACAACAATACAATCCATTGTACAGGCAACAGAAGCTCAATATGAAGCAAAGAAAAGCGGTCTGACTAGCAGCAATATTATCTCTCAGAGTGGTGCTGCCACATTTGCGTGGTACGAGAACAATACGATATATCTGTACAGCGAAGCCGAGAATGTATACATGAATAACATTTCAGGCACCATGTTCCGAAAAATGAGAAGCCTGACAGATATAAGTGGTCTTTCCATGTTCAACACACATTATGTGACGAATATGAACAGGATGTTTCAGGACAGCACCAGCATCACCAGTCTTTCCGCGCTAAGTGGCTGGGAGGTTGGAAATGTTACAGATATGACATATACATTCGGAGCGAATTATGTTCCTAGTAACTATCGGCCAATGAGTATTAATGATATATCCGCTCTGTCATCCTGGGATGTATCCAATGTTCAGAGCTTTGACCAGACGTTTAAGTGTACACCTGGAATAACATCTATAGCCGCCATCAAAGACTGGGATGTGTCAAATGCAACAACTACGAATCAGATGTTCAACAGAGCTGGTTTCAGCGACGCGTCAGAGCTTGTGAATTGGGATGTCAAATGTGTTACGAATTTTAATATGATGTTTGCAAACATCAGTGGACTGAGTGCCAGTGATATGCCGGTATTTACAAACAGGCCGGGAACATGGGCCTCCACGGGTACCTATACCCCGGATCCGAATCCACCAGCTGAAACATCCGTAACACCACCTACGCCTGCGATGCCCACAGGTTCTTTTATCGAATACAGCAACAACGGAACAACTTCCGGCAATTGTACGGTCACAAGGAGTAGCAATTACTGGTCTTATGAATTCGAAGTGACGGATGACGGAAGCAAGTGGAGCGTCTGGGAAGACACAAAGGATGGAAGCCATCTGGATGACAAGAATGGACTTGTTGATGCCTACACCGAGAGCAGCGGTAGGAGGGTGGGTCTTGGGGGTAGCGAAGCCAATGCCATAGAGGGCGTTACGAACGACGCATACATCACCAATACAAACACCAAGAGGAAGGAAATCACATTCAGAAAAACATGGAATGACAATAATGATGCACTGGGACGGCGGCCTTCGGATCTAGACATAGGCTTGTATCTGAACGGTAACAAGGTTCGGTTCAATGGGGTTGCCTACGATCCGAGCCAATGGGTGAAAAGCGGCAACACATGGACTTACACCTTTGTTCATTACAGCAATGCGGATGTTACGGATTACTCGTTAAAGGAAGAAACCGTTCCGAATTATTATTCCTGCCAACCAAGCCAAACCATACACGTGACCCGAACCAGCGCAGTAGGTGCCAGCCTGCAAACAGGTGAGGCAAGCTTCACGAACAATATCGGGCGGGGCTCGATAACGATCGGAAAAGAAACCGTCGGAAACCAGGCTGACAAGACGAAGGTGTTCACGGTAACAATAGAAATATTTGAAGCCCATCGAAACGACCAATATAAAATCACTACTGAGTCGGGAACGCCGACAGGGGATACAGAGATTTGGACCGACTCCAACGGAAAAGGATTCGCAACGGTTTATCTGAAAGATACGGACAAGGTGAAAATAAACAACCTGGAGGCAGGAGTACGTTATGAAATTAAAGAGCAGGCAGCTGGTTATGTAAACTCTGCAACCGTCTCCGGCAGTCAAATTGTGGGGAGCAGCCCGGGAGCGTACACACGAGTCAAGGATGACGGCAGCGGCCTTGGAACCGATGAAAATGCGATAATAACTTTCGTAAACAAAAAAGATGGAAGCATACCTACAGGCGTATTTACAGACAACGAGCCGTGGATGCTGCAAATGTTGATTGCTGAAATAATAGGCGCATTCTTATTGGGATTGGCTATTCGTAGAAAACAGGATGAAATGTGGCGTGTATAAGTCTGCATTAACTGCCTTAATCTCGCATTCAGACTGCCTGATTATTTGCGTAAAAAATTATGTATAAATCTGAGCGAACTGGTTGTCAAGTAGCAGTCTGTTTTTGTAAGCAGTAATGATTGATGCGATAAATGGCAAGGTAAAGAAAGCGACGGTCAAAGTTAAATAATAAATATTAACCTAAGTGCCTTTCATACCTGAAACTACAGAGTTCGTCATTTGGAATATTAAATTTGCCAGTGAGTCTACAGGCATTTTAAAACCATCTTCAATCCATTTGGTGACGACATCAAGGGAGCCGGCCATAATAAATGACTGTACGTAGTAAGTCTGACCGGGTGTTTTGTACGTTGTCATGGTTTCCCTTGTGCTGTTCATCAGGTTGTTTAAGAATGTGTCTCTAAAGACACCGTTTGGGTTATTGCACAGAAGTGTGCGGAAAAGGGAACTGTTTTCCTTTATATAATTAAGAAAGATGGTAATCTGAGTCACTTCGTCATTGCTGTCTTGAATATTGTGAATGTACTCCAGAGTCTTATGCGCAACTTCTTCTTCTATTTCACTTAGAAGAACATCAAGGTTTGTGTAGTGAAGATAGAAGGTGGTGCGATTTAAATCCGCTCTTTCACAGAGCTCCTTGATGGTGATGTGGGTAAATTGTTTTTCCTGCATCAGTTCCATCAGTGCGGTCTTTAATAATTTTTTCGTAACTATGGTACGCCTATTATTTTTCGTTGCCACAATAAACCTCCTGTGTGACGACAAAACAACATCTCTTCCTAAAATAAACATGATGTCGATATAGTTATAGCATTAATGGATGATAAGTGTCAACGAAAATAGTATTTTTATCGTTGCTCACAAAGACCCGGGGTGGTATACTGCCTTAAGTAACCGCCGCTTGGTCTGTGATTGAAAGGCCAGGCCAGCTACGGGCAAAAGGTCCCACGTAAGCTGTACGCAAGGCGGCAGTGATCATGGCGTAGTTTAGAAGTAAGTCCTCGGGAAAATCCCGGT
>DFGY01000015.1:0-17757 GCA_002372505.1 Firmicutes bacterium UBA3738 | reverse complement strand
GGTCAAGGCAGGTGTGGGGGCAAAGATCAGGTCAGCAAGTGGCGGTTGTATTATGATGCATTAATTGCTATAATGGATGTATATAGTGTTAACATACACAGGAGGGCACATTATGAAGGTAATAATTACAAGTAAGAACGTTAAAGCAAGCGACAAGCTGAAGGATACTATACAGAAAAAATTAGAAAAATTAGGCAAATATTTCTCCGACGATATCGGTGTAAATGTAATGCTCAGCGAAGAAAGAAACCACAAGAAAATCGAGGCAACAATCAAAGCTAAGGGCATGATATTCAGAGCCGAGGACAAGTCCGGAGATTTTTATACGGGCATAGACAACATAGTTGAAAAGCTTTCAAAACAGATGTCCAGATTTAAGGATAAGATTCAGAAGAAACATAGAGATTCCAAGGAATTCATGTTCGAAGACTGGCCGGAGGCTGAGCCTCGTGATGAAGGTGTGGTAGTTAAGACAAAGAAGTTCGAACTGGTTCCAATGACTGTGGAAGAGGCTGTCGTTCAAATGGAAATGCTGGAACATAATTTCTATGTATTCCTCAATATGGAAACCGATAGCGTTAACGTTGTATATAAGAGAAAGGACGACAATTACGGTCTGCTTGAAACCACATACTGATCGTAATATAACAGATGGATTGGCTGAGCAATAATATGAAAGATATTATGAGTAATATCACCAGCGGCATCGGTATTATGGATGTCGTCGATATTCTCTTGGTAGCTTTCGTAATATATAAATTATTGGGGTTCATACGTGAGAGCAGAGCCGAACAGCTGGTTCGCGGCCTGGTTCTTTTGGTTCTCGCTATGTGGCTTTCAGGCCTCTTACATCTGTATACGTTAAACTGGATACTGCAGGGCGCAATGACTATCGGGCTCATTGCGCTCGTTGTTGTATTTCAACCGGAGCTCAGGCGCGGTCTTGAGCGTGTAGGCCGCGGAAAGTGGATGCCTAAGTTCAGGCAGATAGAAAAGAGCGAAGCCAAAACCATAGTAGGTGAATTTGTTCAGGCCATTGAGGAAGCTTCGGCAACAAAGACCGGCGTACTTCTTGTGTTTGAGAGACAGACATCCCTTACCGATATATGCGAAACAGGGACTGTCATTAACGCAAGAATCTCCAAAGAAATAATAGGCAACATTTTTTACGAGGGTGCACCTCTCCATGACGGAGCCGTTGTAGTCAGAGGTACAAAGATATATGCGGCAGGATGCGTTCTTCCACTTACGGAAGACAAGAGCCTGTCCACGGATCTTGGCACAAGACACAGAGCCGGCATAGGTATAACCGAAAGATCGGATGCTATCGTAATAATTGTGTCGGAAGAGAGCGGCATTATTTCAATGGCAAAGGATGGACAGATAGACAGATACCTTGACGGCAAGAGCGTAGAAAAGGAACTGCTGGATATTTATATTGGAGACCAGGAGGAGACAAGACTTAAAAATGTGAAAAAGGCCATGGATAAAGTAGGAGGAAAGAAGGATGTTTAACAGCAATAAAGCGAACATAGCTCTTTCCGTAATACTTGCCATTGTGCTGTGGTTTTACGTTGCAGGTCAGGTGGATCCCAGAACGGATAAGAATATCAATGAAGTCGGAATAGAGTATCTTGGCAAGGAAGAGCTCCAGGATAACGGACTTGACTTTGCCGGCAGCAGTGAAGATAGTGTTACCGTTGAGATTGAAGGAAGACGTGCGGCTCTTAACAGAATAAGTCCGGGAGATACACGGGTCACTGCGGATTTATCCAACTGCACAAAGGGAAAGAACATAATAACGCTTAGAGCCACTTCCGCAAAGAAAGTGGATATAGAGAAAATAGATCCTCAGACCATTACGGTAATTATTGAAGAAAGAGTGAACCATGCAAAACCGGTTAAGGTGAAATTCTCCGGCAATCCGCCAAAGGGCAGAGAGCCCGGGGACGTGAGCCTTTATCCGGATAATATTAACGTCTGGGGAGCCGAGTCAACTGTGGACAGAGTTAAAGTAGTTCAGGTTACAGTTGATGTTGATAAGATAAAAGACGAGTACACGACAGTTTATGCCAGACCTGTGGCCGTTGATGCCAAAGGCAAGAAGGTAAAGGATGTGTGGCTTTCGTCAGATTCTGTTGAAATAAATGCCGTCATGCGCTACACAAAGACAGTGGACTTTGACGTGGATGTAGAAGGTACGGTGGATAAGACGATGCAACTGGATAAAATCGAAAAGCCGAAGAAAATCACCATAAAGAGTGATAAGCATACCCTGTCTGAAATAAGCGAAGTTGAAGGCAACAACATAGACATTACAGGCATTGGCAAAACAAAGAATATACCTGTTGATGTAATCCTTCCATACGGCGTGGAGCTTGCAAACAAATCAGAAGATTTAAGCGTGAAAGTCGTACTGAAAAAACTTGCTGAAGCATCCTTTGATTTTAAGACAGACGAGATTATAATAAACGGGAAGAATAATAACAAAGTTAAACTTAAAGACGGCACTGTCGCAGTAACCGTAAAGGGAAGCGACAAGCAGATGGAAAATTTGAAGAAAGAGGACATTAAGTTAACGGTGAATGCCGGATCAATTAAGGACGGCAAGGCTACTGTTAATTATACTATAAATAAAAAGTTAAATAGTGTTTCCTTAAATCCGAAAGTAGTTGAGGTTGGGAACTGAAAGGAATAATTAATGGGCAGATTATTTGGAACAGATGGAGTAAGAGGGATTGCCAATGAAGAGCTGACGCCGGAGCTGGCGTTTAATCTTGGAAAGGCCGGGGCCTATGTGCTGAGCCACAGGTCGGAAAAGCCTCTTTTCCTCATAGGCATGGATACACGTGTGTCGGGGGATATGCTGGAAAGCGCCATATCTGCAGGAATTAATTCTGTGGGAGGTGACGTTATCAGAATAGGAGTTCTTCCTACACCGGCAATAGCTTATCTTGTAAGATACTACGGAGCCGATGCCGGAATCGTAATTTCCGCCTCACACAATCCCTTCGAATACAACGGAATAAAATTCTTTAACGACAAAGGATTCAAACTGGATGACAGCATTGAAGATGAAATAGAAGACCTTATAGTCAGAAACAGAGACGTAAACAACCATGTCATAGGAGATAAAATCGGCAGGAGCCAGGCGGCGGACGAAAACGCCCTTGAACTGTATGCCAGGTTCCTGGAGAGCACTGTTGACATTGACCTTACCGGGAAGAAGCTGGTACTTGACTGTGCCAACGGGGCTGCCTACAAAGTGGCCGAAAAGGTCTATAAAGACCTGGGTGCAAATGTTGTAATGGTTGGCAACAAGCCTAACGGACGCAATATTAACGAAAAATGCGGCTCCACCTATCCTCAGACTTTGCAGCGCAAAGTAGTGGAAGAAAGCGCCTTCATGGGATTGGCTTTTGACGGAGATGCCGACAGGCTCATCGCGTGTGATGAAAAGGGTGAGATAATTGACGGCGATAAGCTTATCTGCATTTGTGCCAGCATGCTTAAGAAAGAAGGTAAACTGCCGGGAGATACAGTTACTGCCACAGTAATGAGCAATCTCGGTTTTCATAAGTATATAGAAGCCATGGGATGCAGCGTTGATGTTACCGCTGTAGGAGACCGCTACGTCCTTGAGAAGATGCGTGAGACCGGCTGCGCCATCGGTGGCGAACAGTCCGGCCACATAATTTTCCTGGAGCACACCACTACGGGAGACGGGATTCTTTCTTCCCTCCAGGTTCTTAAGGCTGTTCTTTCCAGCGGGAAGATGGCGTCGGAACTGGCCGGGGAGATTGAGATATTCCCGCAGGTACTCATTAATGCCAAGGTTTCGAATGACAACAAAGACAAATATGAAAACGACGAGGAAGTAATCGAGAAAATAAGGCAGGCTGAAGAGTCCATGGCCGGTGAGGGAAGAGTGCTCATCAGACCATCGGGGACAGAGCCTCTCGTAAGAGTAATGATAGAAGGACAGGATACGGATAAAATAGAAACATTGGCACAGGACATTGCGACCCTGTTAACCGAAAAATTCGCTTAATAAAAAAGGAGGAATATCATATGTGTGGAATAGTTGGATATGTAGCAGGTGCCGATACCAGCGGCGCAAAGGACATTATTATCAATGGCCTTAGAAGACTTGAGTACAGAGGATACGATTCTTCCGGAATCGCTCTTTATAAAGATGGAAAGTTCGAGACAAGAAAGAGCGTCGGTGGACTGGAAAATCTCGAGAAGCTTGTGGATGACCCGGAGTTTGACAGCTATATGGGAATAGGCCACACGAGATGGGCTACTCACGGTGTGCCATCAAATGCCAATGCCCATCCCCACAGCAATGAAGACGAGACCGTTACAATTATTCATAACGGAATTATAGAAAACTATCTTGAGCTTAGGGAAATGCTGGCTGAAAAGCACGGCGTGAAATTTAAATCCGAAACGGACAGTGAAGTAATCGCCCACCTTATAGGTGTCAATTACGAAGGAGATTTCCTCCAGGCTGTACACAAGACCGTAGACATGATGAGAGGCGCCTACGCTCTCGTAACGGTATGCGCTCATGAGCCGGATAAAATTATCGGTGTCAGAAAGGATGCCCCGATGATAGCCGGCATAGGAAAGGGATGCAACTTCATAGCATCTGATATTCCTGCTCTTCTTGAGCATTCCAAAGAAGTACTCATAGTAGAAAACAACGAAACCATTATCGTCACAAAGGACGACATTCAGATACTTGGTGCGGACAGAAAGCCGGTAACCCGCGAGCCTCTGCACATTACATGGGACGTAGACGCAGCCGAAAAGGGCGGATACGACCACTTCATGCTTAAGGAAATCCATGAGCAGCCCGAGGGCATTAAGGATACACTCATGAAGAGACTTAAGGACGATGATACCATTAACCTTGATGGAATTGAAATGACTAAGGAAGATATTGAAGGATTCAACAAGGTGTATATCGTTGCCTGCGGTACGGCTTACCATGCCGGTCTCGTTGGAAAGGCTGCCATTGAAAAGATGGCCCGCATTCCCGTTGAAGTTGACGTTGCCAGCGAGTTCAGATACAGAGATCCCTTCGTGGATGACAAAACTCTGTTTATTGCAATCAGCCAGTCCGGCGAGACTCTGGACACTCTTGCAGCTCTTCGTGAAGCGAAGAACAAGGGCGCAAGAATTCTCAGCGTTGTAAATGTAGTAGGCAGCTCCGTAGCCCGTGAATCGGACGACGTAGTCTACACATGGGCCGGCCCTGAAATTGCCGTTGCTTCGACTAAGGCATACACCACACAGCTTGTGTGCATGTACCTTATCGCTCTATTCATGGGCAAGGTTAAAGGCTCCATCGACGATAAATACTACAAGGAAATAATTGCGGAGCTTAAGACCATACCGGGTAAGGTTTCTGAAATACTTAACCGTGAAGGAATCATAAAGGATGCTGCAGAGCGCTTCTTTAACAAGAACGACATATTCTTTATCGGAAGAGGTCCAGACAGCGGCGTATCCCTGGAAGGTTCTCTGAAGCTTAAAGAGATTTCATATATCAATTCCTTCGCCATTGCAGCAGGGGAACTTAAGCACGGCACAATAGCCCTTATGGACGAGAAAACCCTCGTTATAGCTCTCGACACACAGGACTTCCTGTTCGAGAAAATGCTTTCCAACATCAAGGAGGTTAAGGCCAGAGATGCTTACGTCATCGCCCTTGCAAAGGACGGTCACACCGACATTGAAAGGGAGGCCGATGAGGTTATCTACATTCCGGAATGCAGGGACGAGCTCACGCCGCTGCTCTCGGTAGTGCCTCTCCAGATATTCGCATATTACGTTGCCAAGTGCAGAGGATGTAACATTGACAAGCCAAAGAATCTGGCTAAGTCCGTAACTGTGGAGTAATAAAATGTACGAAATAAAAGATATAATGCTCGCTGACTCCGGGCATAAGAAGATTGAGTGGGTGAGGCGCAATATGCCTCTCCTGCGCGCTTTGGAAGATGAATTTATAGAGACTAAGCCTTTTGAGGGAATTAAAATTTCCCTCTCTATTCATATGGAGGCAAAGACGGCTTATCTGTGCAAGGTCCTTGTGGCAGGCGGAGCCAAGCTGGCTGCTACGGGAAGCAACGTGCTTTCCACTCAGGATGATGTTGCGGCCGCTCTCGCAGAGGATGGAATAGAAGTCTTCGCTGTTCATGGAGCCTCGCCTGAATTATATGACAAGCATATTGAAATGTGCCTTGAGCACAGACCAAACATTATCATAGATGATGGTGGAGACCTGGTGGGAATGGTACACACCAAAAGACCGGATCTGGCAGGCGAAGTCTGGGGTGGCTGTGAGGAAACAACCACAGGAATCATAAGACTTAAAGCTATGGAAAATGAAGGCGTGCTGAAATTCCCCATGGTAGCTGTAAACGATGCTGATTGCAAACACCTTTTCGACAACCGTTACGGCACAGGTCAGTCTGTCTGGGACAGCATTATGAGAAACACGAATTTAATCGTTGCTTCAAAGACTGTTGTCGTTGCCGGATACGGATGGTGCAGCCGCGGAATTGCCATGAGAGCTGCAGCCCTGGGGGCCAAGGTAATAGTCACTGAAATAAATCCCGTAAAGGCAATGGAAGCCCGCATGGACGGCTATGATGTGATGACTATGGAAAAGGCGGCACCCCTTGGAGATATGTTCGTAACAGCCACCGGCTGTATGGGGACAATCCGCATGGAGCACATGCTGAAAATGAAGGAAGGTGCCATTCTGGCCAATGCAGGTCACTTTAACGTTGAAATAGACATGGATGCTCTTGAAAAGGAGTGCAGGGAAAAGAAAGAAGCTCGGGCTAACATTATGGCCTATACTCTTTCAAACGGAATAACCGTAAATGTTATAGCCGAAGGCAGACTCGTAAACATTGCCGCCGCTGACGGACATCCGGCGGAAATTATGGATCTGTCCTTTGCAGTCCAGGCAATGAGCGCCATGTATATTCGCGATCACCATAAAGAATTGGAAAACAAAGTCATCGACGTCTCAGAGGAAATCGATGACGTAATCGCCCGCAGGAAGCTAGCTTCCTGGGACATAGAAATTGATACATTGACTCCCGAGCAGGAAAAATACCTATCCAGCTGGGAAGTTTAAATTAAAGCTTTAACTCTGGCGATAGTTCTTTCTTCGCCGAGGATTTGCTGGATTTCCCAGATGTCCGGTGACTGGCTGCGGCCTACGATGGCAATTCGTATGACTGTGGATACGTGTCCTACATGGCCTTTGTAGTCATCGGGATTCTTTTTGTAATCCTTAGGTTTGGCGGCGTAGCCCAGATTCACGGCTATGTCGCGGATTTTATTAAACCAGGCTTCCTGATCGTCATAGTGGTCGTAAGACCGCAGATAAGCACTGAGTATTTCCTTTGCATCGGCGGCTGCTTCAGCAGGCAAGTCTTCTTCTATGGTGAATTTGTCATCGAAGAAGTAGCTGATGAAGTCGATCATCTGTCCGGCGTTTACGAAGTCCTTTCTCGGCTTGTTCCCGCTTCTGCCCAGGTCGAGAATCTTAAGGATATATTCCTTGTCCGATAAATCTTCTACTGCATCGGGTCTGTATTTTTCAGCCCACTCAGTCATAAAGGTATAAAGATCTTCTGCGGATATTCTCACCAGGGTGTCCTTTGACACGTCGTTCAGTTTGTTCAGATCGAAGAGGGCACCTGAAGTGCTCATCTTATCAACTGAGAAGGGGAAGTCCTCAGCAGGTACTTCAGGGTTTTCCTTGCGCCATTCCTCAAAGTTGGAATTAAGAAGGGTCAGCAGGTATTCCCTTACAGCCTGAGGGTGATAGCCCATTTCTTTGTAGTAATCAAGACTGAGCTCCGGATCCTTTCTCTTTGAAAGCTTGCGCTTGTTGCCGTTTTCCGATTTCATAAGTACAGCTGTGTGGCAGTATATCGGAAGGGCGAATCCCAGTTTTTCGAAAAGCTCAACGTGAATTGGCAGAGAGCTTAACCATTCTTCACCTCTGACCACGTGGGTTGTCCTCATAAGGTGGTCGTCTACGGCGTGGGCAAAGTGATATGTGGGAATGCCGTTGGCTTTGAGTATTACCACGTCCTGATAGTTTTCAGGCATTTTAACTTCGCCGCGAATAGCGTCAGCCACGCAGATTTCCTTTGGCTCCGCAGGATTACCGCCTGATCTGAGACGCATTACGTAGGCCTTTCCGGCTTTTATATTTTCTTCGATTTCATCCAGGCTTAAATTGCGGCAGGCTGCGTACTCTCCGTAAATGCCGGGAGTGAGCTTTTCAGCCTCCTGATTTGCACGGATTTCGGATATTTCTTCTTCCCCCAGAAAGCACGGGTATGCCAGCCCTTTGCGGACCAGCTCCTTAACATAAGTCTGGTATATTTCCTTACGTTGGCTCTGGGAGTAGGGGCCGTATTCGCCTATATCTCCGTCTTTTGAAGCACCTTCGTCGAATTTTATGTCGAAGAATTTCAGGGAATCTATAATGGTTTCCACGGCTCCTTCAACGTAACGTTTGTCGTCGGTGTCTTCGATTCTGAGATAGAATATTCCGCCGCTTCTGTGAGCCAGGCGTTCATCCACAAATGCGCCGTAGAGATTTCCAAGATGCATGAAGCCTGTAGGGCTGGGACCCAGCCTTGTGACCATTGCGCCTTCCTCGAGGCTGCGCTCCGGGAATCTCTTTTCCATATCGTCCGGCGTAGTATCTATATTCGGAAAAAGCATTTCCGCCAGTTTATTGTTATCCATAACGTCCTCCTTTAAAACTCGATTGATTATATCATAAAAAAAGGTCTTTTTGGAGTGGAAAGAGTTGGTTAGTTTAGTCTAACATTAATGAATGTGGTCGGGTATATTTGTTTGTTTATTGAAAGGAGAAAAAATGTTAGAGACAAAACGCAGAGGCAGCATTTTGTTTGTTGTTATGTGTCTGATTATCGCTCTAATCGTTGGTATGACGCCAATGATGGGCGGTAACGCATACGAAGCAAATGCTGCTGCAAAAGCAAAAGCACCTGTAAAGTTTAAAGTAAAGGTGTACAAGAAAAAGAGGATAGTAAAACTATCGTGGAAAAAACCGGCGAAAAAGGCAAAGGTACAGGTGTACGTAAAAGCCGGAAAGAAAAAGTATAAGAGGGTGGCAACCACCAATAAAAGTTCTTACACAATTAAAAAGCTTAAGTACAACGTAAAGTACAAAATTAAAGTGCGCACCAAGAAAGGTAAGAAGTATTCTAAATTTAAAAAGTATGAAAAGACAATCATAATCAAAAAGCCCGAAAGTAAAACCACAACTAATAAGGCAGAAACAAAGACCGACCAGACAAAGCCTGAACAGAACAAAACCGACCAGACAAAGCAGGAGACTCCTGTAAAGAAGGAAGAACCAAAGCAGGAAACTCCAAAGACAGACGAACCTAAGGCCGACGAAGAAGAACAGCAGGTATCTATTGTAAATGAGAAAAACACAAGGATAATAGACCAGGGATGGATACAGTTCGTAGCAGTAAGCTTTGAAGACGGATACAACAAAGAAAACTGCAGCATAATTGTTGACGGCGTCGATGTTACAGAAGCCGTAACAAATGTTACAGATGACGGCAGCATTGTTAAGTGGGAAGTAACTTCTCTCAACCCGGCAATGCTGACTGTGAAAAGTAAAGAAAACAGCAAGGCCAGTGAGGAAGTAAACTTATCGGACAACGCTGCACCTGTTAAACCGGTAGTCAAAAGGAGACAGCACGCTGACTATGTAATGGGTCACGCACCTGTATCCATATTCGACTACTATCTTACAAACTATGATGACCAGGGTAACGTAAGAGTTATGCCGGCTAAGACAACATTCTCAAAGACAGCTTCCGGCTCAAAGGATAAAATCAGAAGTTATTCCGAAGACGCGGAGCTTAAAACTGACGGAACCGGCGAAGTTGTGGTCATGTTCAATTATAAGAGTGATGCGGATAAGAGCTGGTTTGATAACGTTGCTGAGGAGGGAGCCGTAGAACTGGTAGCTTATGACGAGCAGAAAAACACTATTAATTCTCGTCTTACATACACCAAGGACACAGCCTATCCTCACGGCGCAGGAACAGTTGCGGCAGTAAAAATTCCCCTTGGACAGGACAACTTCCGCACAAACGGAAGATACTACATCCGCACCAAGTCCCAGGGAGGCAAAGCTGCCCTTACTGCAATTAACGTAGTAAACGAAGTCGCTCCCACAATGCTTATAAAAGAAAACGGAGCGATTAAATCCGGACAGAATATTCACTTCCAGATTGAAAACATGGTTGAGGGAATAAAGGAGTCAATCGAAGAGGTTACTCTTACAGCGCCTTCAGGCAAAACAGAAACCTTGACATTCATTGATGACTGGTATCACTTTGGTAATACGGGACTGTTTGTTCTGTACAACGACCCTGAAAGAAACGATGGAGAAGGGGTGAACCACACCAAGGAAAGCGGTGTGTATACCGTTACTGTAAAAGCAGCCGGATTTAAAACTTTCTCCAAGAAGTTTGAAGTAACAGGCGGCAGCGCAGCAAATACATCAAATAAAGCAAAGAGCCCAAAGACTGCAAAGAGTAGCAGAATGAAGGTTGATGCAGTATCATCAGCCACAGGAGTATCCGGTGACTCCGGTTCCGGCGGCTCCGGCGGCTCAAAGGTATCCGCAGATCTGCTCTTCGATGTAGACCTTCTGGCAAATGCCATAATCATGGATGAGCTGGGCATGGATAATGCAAATGCCACGGCTATTGCAGAGCGTTGGCAGACAGAAATGATTCCGGATTATATATTTACGGAAGATGGAGTAAGCTTCTACACATGGACAGAATATGTGAACGCTGTAAGCGATGCGAAGCTGGACGACGGCATTTATCTTTCTTTTGCCGATTACGCAAAGAGAGCAGATGCTAAAACGACGGACAACAGACCTTCCAGAGTTAAAGCCGTTCTTGAAGACAACATGCTCGGAGATATTACGGATAAATATCTGGGAGTAAAAACACCTGAGCTCACTTTGGATGGAGAGTTTGTTAGTGAAGGAAAAGACGCTGTATTCTCATGCGACAATCCTGAATACTTAAATGCCATAAAGAGCATTATACCTTCAGACGACACGAGAGCTCTTGATCCTTCAATGTACGAGGTTACAGGAGACAAGCTGATAATAAAGGCGGCGGCTCTTAAGCTGGGAACTGACATTACCTGTGATAATACTTTTGATATAAGAGCAACAGGCTTTAAAGAAATGTCGGTTGTAGTGCCTTATAAAAAGAATCTGGAAGAGTTCAGCCTTAAGCTTGAGAAGGAATCTTACGAAGTCGGACAGGATGTAAAAGTTCTTCTCGATGGATCAAAGGGCGACTTCCTTAAGAATCTCACAGGAGTGAAGCTTGGTGACAAGCAGGTGCTTAACGCTTCCCAGGGAGGAACAAGCGGCAACAAGTATTATGAGATAAACGAAGACAAGACGGAGATAGTTCTGAAGGAAGGTAACTTCAGTGCTGAGGGAACCTATACACTTACACTAAGCGCAACATACTACGGCGACAAAACCATAGACATTGCCATGAGCAAGAAGCAGGATGAACCTGAAGCTCCGGCTGCACCGGCTGTCAGCGGAATTGTTTCCGAAGGCGGCATGGTAAAGGTAACCTTTGAAGGTGAAGAGGCTGATGTAGAGAAATACCTAAAGGACATCCGCAGCATCAATGTCGGTGGCAGCCAGTATGCTAAAGCAACTCTTGGTCTCGTAGGCGTCATGGGCTCCGTGTCAGAAAGTCAGTATGATACGGCACAGGTGGATCCTAATTACGGTGGAAAGTATGTAGTCCTTCGCATGGCTGTAAAGAGCGGATTCAGTGAAGAAGCAGATACGGAAGTTGAAATCGTTACAAACGAATATCAGACATTGAAATTCACAGTTTCGAAGGATGTATTTAACACAGGTTCCGGCGGCGGAGACAACCCGGATAATCCCGACAATCCGGATGATCCCGACAACCCGGATGATCCTCAGGAAGGAATCCAGCCACCTGCAGCCAAGTCCTTTGAGACAATAAGCAGTAGCGACTGGTTCAGCTCCTACAAATATCACTACATTGCTTTCGAAGGCAGTGAAGAGGATCTTGGAGCATACATAAAAGCCATCACCAGCGTGGAAGTGGGTGGCACCGCATACAGCAAGCTTGGAGATTACGAATATCTAAGTGATGCTACCGGCAACGGATACAAGGAACACACCGGCTCTTACGGCCGCGACCACTTCCTTGGAATAACGGCAGGTGAAGGATTCACCGCAGATGGTGACACTGTAATAACGATAAAGGCCGAAGGATATAAGCCCCTCACAATTACAGTAGATAAAGACAGTAAAATCAAATAACCGTTTCACGGGGACAGGCTTTTTGTTGCACCAATATTTGACAGATGATGACAGGGGGACGGTTCTCCTGTCATCTTTTTGTTCAATAATAGGACGGGATACTGTATTTATAGACCCGCTCTCGCTTCGGTTGTCACGTAGCGGTACTAAGCTCATACTTCGCTGACGCTCGTATTCGCTAAGTACCGACGTGCCAAAGAGTCTATAAATACAGTATCCCGTCCTTTTATGTCTAATATAATAATTCCAGGAGAACCGTCCCCCTGTCACCTGGAACTGTCACTTGCTTCAGGTGAAACAAAAAGCCTGTCCCCGTGAAACGCTTCCCTTACAAAAAAATAATGCGATGTGGGGATAAATGTGTTAAAATTTATCCAGGATTAAATATCAGTAATGTTTTAGTAATAAGGAGAAAGAACATGGATATTAAAAACAAGTTTGATGAAATTAAGGACAAGGTAGAAGGCGCAGTTGATGGAGCTCTTGATAAGACAGACATTGATGAAAAAATCAAGGACAAGGTTAACGATGTTCTCGACAAGACAGACATTGACGAAAAGATCAAAGAAAAAGTTGATGACATAAAAGAAAAGATCTAATCAAATAATTCTGATTTATCATCACTTATAATCAATGCCCGTTCGGTCCATAATCCGGACGGTTTTTTTTGCCTTAAGGTAGTAAAAAGAGTAAAATATTCTTATGAAAATTGATAGTCCAAAAGGTGCAGAGTTCATAACAGACACTCTTGAAAAATCCGGCTATGAGGCATATGTGGTAGGCGGCTGTGTTCGCGATGCCATAATGGGCAGGGAGCCGGGGGACTGGGACATTTGCACTTCGGCACTGCCGGAAAAGGTGGCGGAGGTTTTTGAAAACCTGACTGATGCGGAAACCAATTACCATATCCACGTAGTTCCTACGGGAATAAAGCACGGAACCGTCACCATAGTTTTAAGATCAGGGAAGCATTCCGCAGATGATAACAACGCTATAGAAACTTACGAGGTTACAACCTTCAGGTCCGACGGCGAATATAAGGACCGGCGGAGGCCGGAATCGGTGGAGTTTGTCCGGGATGTAAATGAAGACCTTAAGCGGCGGGACTTTACCATGAATGCCATAGCTTACAGCTTCAGCGAGGAGAAGTTAATAGATCCCTTCGGAGGAATGGATGATATTAATAACAAAATCATAAAATGCGTGGGAGACCCCGGTGAGCGCTTCGGCGAGGATGCTCTTAGAATTATGAGGGCAGTACGGTTTTCTTCTCAGCTGGGATTCTCCATAGAAGGCAGTACGGAAGAGGCGATGGATAATGGTGCAAATCTTCTGGGCCACATTGCTGCGGAAAGAATCAGAGTGGAGTTTGATAAACTCCTTTGCGGCGCTGACGCGGCAAGTGTACTAAGAAAGCATCGCCGAATTATAATGGAATTCATTCCGGAAATCGAGCCTATGTTCGAACTGGATCAGGAAAATCCATTCCACCTGTACGATGTATGGGAGCACACTCTTCACGCAGTGGATAACATTGAGCCTGATGTTGTGCTAAGGCTGGCTGCGTTCTTCCACGACATTGGAAAGCCCCCATGCAAGATAGTTGACAAGGGATGGGGTCATTTCTACGGTCACGAAAGGGTCGGAAGCCGTATTGCCGATGCGGTCATGCACCGCCTGAAGTACGATAACCGGACTAGAAAGACAGTTGTCAATTTAATTGAACGCCACGGCATTGTTTTTAATCCGGCAGGCAAGCAGGCCTCCAGGCTGCTTCACAGGCTTGGGGAAGAAAATCTTAGAAGACTGATTTCCCTTGAGAGAGCCGATGTTAAAAGCCAGCATCCAAATTACGTAGATGAGAGATTGGCTATGATAGCAGCCTTTGAAGAGAAGGTGGACTATTTAATTGAACAGGGTAAGTGCTTCAGCATAAAGGATATGGCTGTGGACGGAAGAGACTTAATAGCCCTGGGAGTAGAAGAAGGAAAAGAAATCGGCAGAATAAAAAATGAACTGCTGAGATTGGTAGTGGACGGAGAATTGGAAAACAGTAGGGATGTCCTTATTGATAAAGCAAAAGAATTATTATGTGAATGAAAAGGAGGTAATGAAATGGATAAGTTTGAAAAGGTCAGAAGTGAGCAATTCCCCCTGGCAGACAAATGCGTGTATCTCGACACGCCTACAACAGGACTCTTATCAAAGAACGCCCGTGACAGAATGAACAAGTACATAGACTGGCGTTTTGAGGAGGCTATGGACATGTACGCCTTCAGCGACCTTTGGGATCATGCGGATAAAATGAGAGAACCGGTGGCCAAAATGATAGGCGCAGATCCGGGAGAAATATTCTTCTCCGGCTCCGGCTCGGATATGCTGAACATTTTTTCAAACGGAATAGAGCTTGCTGAAAATGCAAACGTAGTTACGTCAGGCCTGTCCTTTCCATCCACGCCATACAACTGGATGAACAGGGTAGGGGTAGAAAACGTAAGAATCGCCCAGCCGGAAAACGGCATGGTGCCCTGCGAAAAGCTCTTTGAACTGGTAGACGAAAACACAGCTGTAATAGCCCTTTGCTACGTGGAAAACACCAGCGGCTGGAAGCACGACATAAAGACAATCGGTCAGTTCTGCAGGGAAAGAGGAATATACCTGGTCCTTGACCTGACCCAGTGCATAGGTGCAGTAAAAATAGATGTTAAGGAAACGCCCGTAGACTTCCTCGTAGCCACGACATATAAGTGGATAAGCGGACTCTTCGGAATATCCATAGGATACGCCTCAAAGAAAGTACTTGAAAAAATTAATCCGAGATTTGTAGGCTGGACCGGAAATGTGAACAGACTGGACCAGAGCAAATACGTCCTGAACCTGTCGCCTGACGCCAACAGATTTGAAACAGGCAGCCTTTGCTGGATAGGCCTCGAAGGACTGGAGGAATCCGTAAAACTGTATCTTGATCTTGGAATAGATGACGTAAACGACCGCATTGCTCAGCTTACGGATTACCTCTACGAAAAGGTTGAAGGAGCAGGCAAAGTAGAACTGGTCGGCCCATTCCCGAAAGAAAACAGATCCTGCATCTCATATCTGAGACTACCGGAAGGGAATGGCCTTACAGACGCAGTCCTCCGGGAAAACGGTATCCGCGCCCACATGGCATCGGAGACAACAATGCGCATCGGCCTCCACTATTTCAATAACGAATCAGACATAGATAAGCTTATTGAATATCTTGAAACATTGTAGAGCGTTTCACGGGGACAGGCTTTTTGTTTCACCTAAAAAATGTAAGATGACAAGGGGATGGTTCTCTTGTCACTATTTTATTAGACTTAGAAGGACGGGATACTGTATTTATAGACTCTTTGGAACGTCGGTACTTAGTGAATACGAGCGTCAGCGAAGTATGAGCTTATTACCGCTACGTGACAACTGAAGCGGGAGCGGGTCTATAAATACAGTATCCCGTCCTATTATGGGACAAAAAAATGACAGGAGAACCGTCCCCTTGTCATCTTTTGTCAAATATTGGTGAAACAAAAAGCCTGTCCCCGTGAAACGGCTATATATAAAAGAGACCCTCAAGTATGGATAAGGGTCTCTTTAAATATATGCTTATTATCTCGAATTTCTACTGGAGCACATTCCCGACGAAGAAGGACCAGGGTATGCAGATTGAGCATACGGACAGAAGTACGCAAGCGATAGGCGCCCATCTGCCGCTGGGCTTAATCTTGCCCATTACCCATGGAATCAGCGGCGGAATGCATACAGCCGCGATTATGATGGTCGGTATCATTACCTTCAGTGAGAATGTGTATGTTACGGCAATAGCTGTTGCGAAGAGGAGGGGAGCAAAGGTAAATGCCCATCCGTCATTCTTCCATCTGGGATACCAGATGAATACAGCAAGTGCGCCGGTTGCAATCTGTGTGCTGATAACTATTGCAGCGTTGAACATTCCGTGAGCCGGGTTTAATACCGTTGCAATAATGCAGCCGATGTACATGAGGATTGCTCCGATTGAGCTGCCCCAGAGAATCATTTCACCGACATCGCCGAATACACGGTTTACGAAGAACAGGTTGTTATTCACCTTGACCGGCGCTGCTTCGGCTTCTTCTGCGGGAGCGGGCGCTGCTTCAGCCGGTGCCTGCTTCATCCAGGGGAGTCTGTGCATGATTTCGCTGCATATGGGAACTGTTATAACAATGCTGACACCTACTGCTATGAACAGCGGCAGATTGTTAGGAACAGTAAAGTGCTTAACAAACCAGAAGCAAAGTGGCAGTTCCGTAACCGTTCCGAGAATGGTAACCGTTGCGGCCTTGGCAATATTGTTTGCCTGGAAGCCTACGATCATTGCCTGTACCGACAGGAACGTCGCAAAGGAAGGAACGAAGAGTCCTTCGTTAAACAGTCCACCGAAGATGATAGGTCCGATAATAAGTGAGACGAAACCGCTCATTGTCATTATGGTGAAAATCTGTCCGTTGCCGTCTACTCCCGTGCCGCGGCCAAGTTTGCCATGTCTCTCCATGTAGGCTGCAATGTAGCTGCCTATCATTACCAGAATGGTGGCCGGAAGGGAACCAATGAACGTTCCTTCTGTAACATCAGTTAAAAACCATGCCACTCTCCAGAGCACGCTGCCTTCGGCTGCGCCCTGCATCAGAGCACCTACATCATAGATAAATGTATTGCCTTCGCTAATGGCGGCTAATTTTGTCAGTGCGAAATAAACGCATACGCTCAGCACCAACATGCCAATAAAGGCCGGGATAACCGCTACCCTCGAATTTTCTCTTTCTCTCATGTTCTCAATTGTTTCTTTGACGGAAATGTCCTCTTGAGCAGAATCAAACCTGAATTCAGTCATAAAAAAACTCCCCTGATAAATAACTCTACTTAAAAATAACCAATAAGTACACCCTATGATCTGATATGTAGTGTACACTTTGGGGCAAGTATAAAGTATAAAAGAGAAGGTGTCAAGACACAAAATAATACATTTATCAAATTTACAGTATATGCAGTTATATATTGATATAGCTGGCCATATGTCTTGTCTAAATCTGTACGCTTTCATTATAAATGTTCGCTATATCAATAAAGCGAGAGTCTGGTACTGTGTCTCGTTATAGATGATTTTTGTAATCCGAAGTGAAAATATGTAATTGAGAGTTATGTCATGCCCCTGCTACCTCAAATTCATGCCCCTTTTGTGACCGATTTCAGCATGAAAAGGGGCATGGACATTTTTCGCTTGAAACAATCAATTGCGCGTTGGTGTAAAATAAATGTGGAGT